>JAOUQA010000250.1 GCA_029879605.1 Gammaproteobacteria bacterium | reverse complement strand
GTTGGTACCTCAGGTTATACACATGATACTAATGAGTATCGTTTAGAGTCTCGAGTTGCTGCGATCGTGGCTTCACATCATGCGCCTGAATGGCTTCTTAACCTGAAAGAGCTAGGCATAGTAATGCTGGTTGATTACAGTAAAGTTGATAGTGGTACTGTGACTGAAACAATGATTGATGCAGAGCGTGCCTTGCATGATGGCGGTTGGGATTCAACCAAGCGTTATTTCCTGGCGGCTGCAAATATGCGTGATACGATTTCAGTTATTGACACTGTAGAGCGTAAACTCGTTAAAAATATCAAAGTAGGCACTAAGCCCCATCCTGGTCGTGGTGCTAACTGGGTTGACCCGGAATTCGGGCGTGTTTGGGCTACTGTTCATCTTGGTGAGGGGCTGGTATCTATTATCAGTACAGATCCATCTAAGAAATATGCCTGGTCGGTGGTAAGGGAGTGGGAGCTTGATGGTAACTCGTTATTTATTAAAACCCATGATAATAGTAACTGGGTTTATTGTGATAACACCATTAATAAAAACAAGAGCAAGACTCTGACTATTTTTGATAAGAGTAAGCCTGATGCCAAGCCACAGGAAATGACATTTGAGAAAAATGTTGTACATATGGAATACAATAAGGCAGGTGACGAAGTTTGGGTTTCTCTTTGGGATAAAGATGGTGAGGTTGTTGTTATAGATGATAAGACTCTTAAGATTAAAAATAGGATTAAAGGTCTGGATTCGCCAACAGGTAAGTTTAACATCTATAATACGACATATGATATTTATTAAGTATCTATAATTAGATGGATGTTGTTTTAGGAAGCAGGAAGGCCAGGATTTACGCCTGGCCTTTTTAAAGAGAGGTTAACAAAATGAAAGTGCCATATAAGTTCACGTTTGTTGTTGGAGCTATTTTTGTATTATCAGCTACTGTGGTTAGTGCTGGAAAGTATAAAACGCCTGTTGCGCCGGCTGATTACCTGGCGAAAACGAATCCGTATAGTGTTGATGACCTGGATGAGTTTAAAAAAGCAACTAAAAAAATATATAAAGGTAAATGCAAGAAGTGTCATGGTTCAGAGGGTGATGGTCAAGGCTCAGGTGCCGAAGATATGGATCCTATGCCAACTGCATTTAATGCTCCAGGTTATCTTAAGGGCAAAAAGGATGGTCAGTTATTCTGGATAATAGAGAAAGGTAGTGATGGAACTGAAATGAGTGCTTTTGGTCCAGGTAGTGAAGCCAATCTTTCTGAGGAGGAAATCTGGAAATTAATCACCTATATACGTAGTAAATTTACAAATTGATATATATTTGAAAATAGCGAATGGTCGGGGCGGGTATAGCTGTCCCGGCTATTTTTTTGCGGGGCATTGCGGTTATGAGATTCATTGCAGAATATTTTTTGATTGCTTATGCCGGTCGTTATTTTTTGGTTGTGTTATTGATGGTTTCAGCTTCAGCGGTGTATTCACGCCCAGAAGTTATTCGTGCTGATATCTCGTATTATTCTGATGATTATTTTCAGAATGGTGTGGTTCGTGATATTGAAGCGGAAAAAAATTATGAAGAAATTTATCAGTTTTATACGTATTATGAAGTTGTTTATGATTCCGAAAAAAGGGTTAAAGTGTTTAGGGAGTATAAAAGGGGAGAAATTATTCACGAAGAGCATTATCAATATGATAATGATGTGATCAGGCGTAAAGTTGTTATGCAAAAATCTGATCAGTAGTTTGTAACTCGTTACAAACTACTGTGGGTTGCTCCGGAGCTTTATGAATGAGTAGAGTTTGTAATCTGGTGATGTACAAATAATATAATGGTAAACAGTATGAGCGCGCCTGCCTGGTGTGCAGCAGCCAGGGCAACAGGTACATGTAGTAATAATGTCGAAATGCCCAGTGTGATTTGTACAGCGAGCATAACCAGTAATAAATTTAATCCCAGTCTGAGTGATTTGCCGGGGTTGTTTTTTATGCTGCTATACCAGAATAATGGAATGGTGATAAATAAAATCGTGGCAAGTACACGATGATCAAACTGTACCGTGGTGACATTTTCAAAAAAGTTTGACCAGGTGGGCGACAGTGAGAATAAGCCTTCGGGAATAAGCTGGCCATTCATTAATGGAAAGGTGTTGTAAGCCATACCCGCTTTTAGTCCCGCTACAAAACCACCGGAGAGGATGGTGATAAAAACTAAAATGCTCAGTGCCAGGGAGCGTTTTTGTAAGCGTTCCCTGTCTTTTAGTAGATTATTTTCCTGTTGAGGGAACAGCAGGTCCATTGCCACCCAGAAGATGTAGCCATAGATTACAAAAGCCAGTCCCAGGTGTGCAGTGAGTCGATACTGGCTGACATGAGGATTGGCAACCAGTCCACTTTTAACCATGTACCAGCCCATCAGTCCTTGCAGGCCGCCGAGGATAAACATGGTAATCAGTTTGGGTTTTAATACCGCGTCAACCTTGCGACGTAAAAAGAAATACACCATGGGGAAAAAGAAAATGATGCCGATGGAGCGCCCCAGTACCCGGTGGGAATATTCAAACCAGAAAATAGATTTGAAGTCATCCAGGCTCATGCCAAAGTTCTTAATTTTATATTCGGGAAATGCCTGGTAGAGTCGGAATGTTTCCTGCCATTCCGCCTGTGATAATGGTGGCAGTATGCCCATAATGGGTTCCCATTCGACCATGGAAAGTCCCGAGCCGGTCAGGCGGGTGATGCCTCCCAGTACAACCATAGCGAAAATAGTAGTGCAGCAGATAAGTAGCCAGATGGCTATGGTTTTACGATCATTAGCGGACATCATTGTTGTCTGGACTCCGGTGGTCATACAGGGGCAAAAAATACTAACAGAAGACGTTATGGTTGCAAGCAGGATCATTAAAATCTTCATCAAGCCGGCATCGGGTTATTTAAAGCATTATTGAAAAAATGACCATAACCAGGTGATTAGAAATAATTCATTAATAAAATCATGATCTATGTCAATTACTGCTTTAAAAACAATATCTTGATCTGTCCATTAAATAACCAGTTCACATGGACATTAGGTCTATAAAAGCATATATTCTTGTATATCAATACTTTAAGCATTTTCAATTGACTCAGGTCAAAGTGGCAATGCAGTATGTTTAGGTAGTATTCGTCGTAGTAAAAAACCAGACTAATGGATTGGCTTCAGGCTGATTCTGGTCGTGTAAGTTTGTTCATGTTTATTTTGGAAGAGTTGAAATAAATTGAGCAGAAAACAGCTATAAACGAGTGGGTAAAACAAATTTTGTGTTACCTGTTCATAATCTTAAAACAATAAAAGAGAGCATATCATGTCTGATCCTACCAATAATGATGAAAATGAGCGCATCCCGGCGATGCAATCACTGATTGATAATCCATTTCTATTATTGTTTATCGGTGTGGCCATGCCGACGGTTTTCTATATCGTCTGGGGAATCATGGAAATCGTTACCCTGCCGGTAGCTCCATAAAATAATAACCAGTCCGAGGAGACTCTATTATGACTTCATTTTTACCACCTTCTGACCGGATATGGTGGAAAGTACCGGTAGGTCGCCAGGAGATTGTATGGATTACCATTGCATTCGTCTGGTGTTTGATTATGTTCCTGATGATGCCGTTGTGGCATGTGTATGGAAAGCAGAATCTTTCTACCGAGGCTTACCAGACAACACCCGCCAAATTTGGTGCAAGAGTCGATGAGATGGTTGCACAATACCAGGTAGGCGAGGAAGCTGGCATTCCTGTTGTCGCACCACCTGCTGGCAGTGATGTGTATTTATTGGGCCGTCTCTGGCAGTGGTATCCAGTTCTGAAACTGGAAAAGGGTAAAACATACCGTCTCCATCTGTCATCAATGGACTGGCAGCATGGGCTCTCTATTCAACCCGTTAATATCAATTTACAA
>JAOUQA010000015.1 GCA_029879605.1 Gammaproteobacteria bacterium | reverse complement strand
ATTAATCTGGAACAACGCACAGGGACGTGTGTCTATAATTATTGTTTCATGAAAACTAATTCACACCGAGGTTATTAACATGGCGGCGAATAATGCACTCGCCAATCGTAGATCAGTAATGAATCTATTTTCTGCTCCTGCCTGTCCATACTGTCATAGAACACGACTGGTGCTGGCTGAAAAAGATATTACTTTTGATACGCTTGATGTTGATCTGGGGCAATTGCCTGAAGATCTTTCTGAGCTTAATCCTTACAATACGGTACCAACACTGGTTGATCGTGACCTGGTACTGTATGACTCAAGAGTTATTATTGAGTATCTTGATGAGCGTTTTCCTCATCCGCCATTGATGCCGGTAGATCCAGTGTCAAGGGCAAAAACTCGACTGGCACTGCATCGGGTTGAGGCCGACTGGTATCCCTTGATGGAGGATATTTTGATCGGGACAGAAAAAGTAGCCACTAAAGCACGTAAAGAATTAAGAGAAAGCCTGATTTCTTCGGCTGAAATTTTTACAGTGATGCCATATTTTTTAAGTCAGGAATTTAGCCTGGTTGATGCAACCATAGCTCCCGTACTGTGGAGATTGCCAATATTGGGCATAGAATTGCCTAAAGAAGCACAGCCTGTGCTGGATTACGCTGAGCGTTTATTTGAGCGTGAAACATTCAGAGAAAGTCTGTCAGAAACTGAAAGGGAAATGCGTTTGTAAAAATAACTAACCACCCAGAACTGGGTGGTTGTTTTTTTCAGGATGTGTTGAAATACAGATATGACATCAAGTCGTCCATATCTCATAAGAGCCCTGTATCAATGGATTGTTGATAACGGGGTGACGCCTTATATACTGGTTGATGCTCTTGTTCGGGGTGTTGAGGTGCCAGTGCAATATATACAGGATAATAAAATAGTTTTAAATATTGCTCCTATGGCTGTTCATGGTCTGACACTGGGAGATGATATGATTTCATTTAATGCGCGATTTAGTGGCAAGGAAACGGATATTGTAGTTCCAACTGAAGCCGTGCTTGCGATATATGCTCGTGAGAATGGCCAGGGAATGATGTTTAGTGAAGAGCCTCAGGGGCCCGAGCCGCCAAATGATGACGATACTGACGATGATGATGCGCCAAATAAACCAAAATTACGTGTTGTTAAGTGATTTTTTCAGTTAGTTAATTAGTAATAAACAATTTTTTATCTGCATTGAGAATATCATTAGGATCAAACTGCTGTTTAATCCCGTTCATGATTTTGATTTCACTGGCAGATAGTTCCTTATAAATGAAATTACGTTTTTCCAGTCCAATGCCGTGTTCTCCAGACAGGGTGCCATTAAGTGAGAGCACCAGGTCGAAAATTTTATCCAGGCACATTTCGGCATTGTGAACTTCTGTTGCATCATCAGGATTAATTAATAAGTTCACATGAATATTGCCATTGCCTGCATGACCAAAATTGACAATAGGAATACTATATTCTTTGCTTAACAGGTTTAACTGGCTTATGAGTGCTGCCATATGTGAAACAGGTACAACAATATCCTCATTGATTTTCTTTGGTGCTATTTTACGTAATGAAGGGGAAAGTGCTTTACGGGTTTCCCATAGTGCCATGGCTTCGGCTTTATTCCTGGCGCTCAGAGTTTCAATATGATCATTAACAATCGAGGCCTTTTGAATCGCATTGACTGCATGATCTATATGGTCAAGGCTGCCATCAACTTCAATCATAAGCATGGCACCAGCAGCATCAGGTAACTGGGCTGATGAGTAGTCTCGAACTATATCAAGAGCATTACTATCCATAAATTCGAGAGCACACGGTGTTACTGGTTGCGACATGATGCTGGAGACGGCTTTAGCTGCGGCTTCCATCGTTTTGTATGTTGCTTTTAATGTGCGTTTTGTTTCGGCTTTAGGTAATAGTTTTAAAGTTGCTTCAGTAATAACTGCCAGGCTGCCTTCTGAACCAATAATTAATCGTGTAAGATCATAACCAACTACACCTTTAGTCGTGTAAGTGCCGCATTTTATGAGATCGCCTTCGCCTGTGACTGCACGTAATCCCAGCGTATTTTCTCTGCATGTCCCATATTTTACAGCGCGTGGTCCGGCAGAATTATAAGCAAGATTGCCTCCAATGGTGCAGAATGCTGCGCTGGTAGGGTCTGGTGCCCAGAAAAAACCATGTTCAGCTGCTGCTAGCTGTATTTCCTGGTTTGTAACTCCAGGTTGTGCCTGTATGACTCTATTGTCAGGGTCTATTTTCAGGATTGCATTCATTTTTTCAAATGATAGTACCAGTCCGCCATTACTGGGTACTGTTGCACCGGTTGTTCCTGTTCCTCTCCCCCTGGCAGTGACTGGCTGTTTGTATTTGTTGCATAATTTTATTATGTCTATCACCTGTTCTTCATTTTCAGGAAGTACAACGAGATCAGGTAATGAATGCCGACGACTATTGTCATAGCTGTAGCTTATACATGCCGCAGGGTCAGTTAATATGGATTCCTGATTGAGGATGCTTTTCAATGAACTTGAAAATTTTTTTTCCATGAATTTGTTATTGCCCCATTAATTGCTGATCTATTAAGTCGCACAGGCAGTTAATTACCAGTAATTGGGTTTCCTGAATTCTATGCATAGAGTCAGAGGGTATCCGGATTTCAATGTCTTCAGTTTTTAACTCTGGCTGGGATTCAGTAGTAATATTTCCAGTGAGTGAAATAACATGTAGGCCTCGGTCATGAGCCACGTTAATAGCCTGCTGTATGTTGTTAGAATGAGTCGTTGTGCTGAGGGTAAGCAAAATATCTTCGTTCTGACCCAGTGCCTGAATTTGTTTGGCGAATATTAAATCATAACTGTAATTGTCAGCAATCGATGTTAGTGTCGATGTGTCAGAGGTTAATGTGATAGCAGGTAGCCCCGGGCGTTCGATTTCATAACGATTTAGCATTAAAGATGAAAAATGCTGTGCAAGACTAACTGAGCCTCCATTGCCACATGATAGTATTTTGTTGCCTGATAATAAACAGTGTGTCATTAGTTGTGCTGCAAGTGCTATCTGGTTTTGCATTACAATTAATGTGTTGGCTTTAGTATCGATACTATTTTGAAAATTAGCTTCTATTCTGTCGATTAAGTTCATGTCATTATATTTAATTAAAAAGCATTCCTTACCCATTCAAATTGCTGCTGGCTGTTTTCGCCGGTAATAGCTATAACATCAAAGCGAGCGTTATTTTTTTCAGGAAATGAATGTAAATAGTGTAAGGCGGTGGTACGTATTTTATTTTGTTTTTGAAGAGTAATGCTTTCTTTGGCATCACCAAAACTGGCGTTTTTTCTATAACGAACTTCGATAAATACAGTTGTTCCATTATCGTCCATGATAATGTCAATTTCTCCCTGGCGACAATGGTAGTTCCTGGTTATTAACTTTAAGCCTTTTTGCTGTAAATAGTCACAGGCTATGCTTTCTGCAGCTTTTCCTTTATTTGTTGAGTTAGTTAATTTTTGAACCATTAGCAGGCGTGTCTTGATTGAATGCATTAAAGTCAAAAACTACTGGCCTGCCTTTAACAAATTGAGCCCATAATAGTTCACGGCGTAATCTGTTAAAGGGATCAATATAAATATTGCCTGTTTGTCCAGAAAATCTTTCGTAGGGCTGGCTCTGAAGTTGTTTAAGATTTGAAATAATGTGGTAAGTATCTGCCCCTAATGCAAAAAATCTGGTATATGGCTGATGTTCTGGCCATTTTAGTTTCAGGGCATTAAACAGTGGCCTGGATGGCTGTAATATCCAGGGCATATCACAATACAGGAGATCATCTATGTCACGATCTGCGCGAGTGTTAATTTTTCCTGTAAATGCATGTGAGGTGGAGTAAACAGGTAATTCTCCGGCATAGTGAAATTTAAACTGGGGTTTAAGTTGTCGTGCATCTTTAGGAGTGGCCGCCATAAATATCATATCCACGTCCTGTCTACGGTAGGGCATAAACTTGAGTTCATTATTTACAATGCTTTGTATTTTTCTATGGCGTGCATAGCTTTGGTCGATATTTAATAATATCTGTATAGGTTGTTTGAAATCATGTTTTCCTGATATGTAGTTTTGTTTGCTAATTGCTACACCGCCGAGTTCTTCAAAACGTTGTTGAAAAGCATTGCTGAGTCTCAGTCCCCATTGTCCCTGAGGAACAAGAATGGCAGCATGTCTGTGTCCTTGTCTGTAGGCCATTTCTGCTGATTGCCTGGCTTCATCTTCAGGTAACAGGCCAATCTGAAACAGTCCCTGGGTAACCTCTGTTTGTGATTCGACGTAATTTAGAGTCAGGGTAGGGACAGGCAGCTCATCAGTTTTAGCCAGTGAATTAACAGCGGGTTTTAGAAAGGGGCCAACAATAAAATCCGCGCCATTTTCGACTGCTTCTTGATATAAATTCCATATTTTGTCTGTCTGAGAATTGGTATCAATAAATGTAAGCTTTGGACGAGTTTGATTGTTCGATTGCAGGTGTGCAGTTAAAAAACCATCACGTATAGCATTGGTGATTGGTGTGTAGCGTCCAGTGAGAGGTAACAGGATGGCAATATGTAGAGGTTGCTTTATTAATTCAATCTGTTTTTGCCAAAGTTTTTCACTGAATACTTTTGCGGGGTGATCAGGGTATTTTTCTCGCCATTTTTTAATATTATCCTGTAGAAATTGCCAGTCTATCTGAGCCTGTTTGCTAATGCTGGCAAGTTCAAGCCAGCCAAGAAACTGTTTATTTAGTGGTGACTGGTTAAGCTGTCGTAGTGTGGTCTCGGGTAGAAGAGAGAGCGATTGCCAGATAATTTGATGATTTTTATCTTTTATTACAGGATCTTCAAGCAATTGATCCATCTGTACTCGAGTTTTCGCGGCTTCCAGTGGGTAACCTGCCTCAATGAAAGCCTGAGACCGGTATTTGTAGACATACAGTTGTTGTTTATCCGGCAAGATATCTTCGAAAGTTAATAGTTTTAAAGCTTCCCGAGGGTTGCCGTGTCCAAGAGCTATACGAGCAGACAGTATCTGAATATTTCTCTGGTTTTCGCGGGAAGCTGTTTTTAAATTAATCATTTTGAGGATGATGTCGGCTTTGTCATATTTGCCAGTATTGATATAGGCCTGTGCTGATTTAGCTAGCAGCGTATCTCGCTCATTATTTTGTTTAAGTTGTGCCCTGGCTAAATATTCTTCAGCAATTTCTTCTGTAGCCAGATTTTCAGGTAATATCTCTGAGTCAGACAGGCCGGAGGTGGGTGTAGTTACTGGAGCGCAGGCGGTTACTAGAACAGCGAGTAAGCTGAGTAATAAAACTGGATTCGGTAATCTCATTATTAATGGGTACAATCGATAACTTCAGTTAAATTTATAGATTCAGGTATTATATAGGTCATGGAGTATTTTGTCTGGGTTAAAGCATATCAATGAGCAGTGGTACACTTTTTATAGTTGCTACCCCTATCGGCAATCGTGCAGATATTACTGAACGGGCAAAAGATATTCTGGCTGAGGTCGATCTAATTGCAGCAGAAGATACCCGTCATAGCCGGTCGTTGCTACAGTATTATCATATACAGACTCCACTGGTAGCTTATCATGATCATAATGAGGCGCTTAAAGCACCTGTATTAATTGAACAGCTGCAACAGGGGCAAAATATTGCTTTGATATCTGATGCCGGTACCCCGCTAGTAAGTGACCCAGGCTACCGCCTGGTAAAAGAAGCTCATGAAAAAGGTATTCGTGTAAGCCCGGTACCTGGTGTTTGTGCGGCTATCGCTGCATTATCAGTATCCGGGATTGCTACTGACCGCTATCGTTTTGAAGGGTTTACCCCAGCCAGGTCAGCTGCTCGTAGAGCGCATTTTGAAACATTGGTTAAAGAACAGGCAACCCTGGTGTTTTATGAGTCCTGTCATCGCATCACTGCCAGTTTGTTAGATATGGTTGACGTATTTGGTGGTCATCGTGAAGCGCTGCTGGCAAGAGAAATGACTAAGTCATTTGAAACTGTTCGTAAAGCCAGTTTAAACCAGTTGCTGGAACTGGTATCAGGTGATTTGAATCAACAAAAAGGGGAATTCGTAATTATTGTTCAGGGAGTGGTGGCTGAGGTTGTTCAATCAGACCTGATAGAAGTCGATACCGAGCGTCTTATGCAGGTTTTGCTGGAGGTTCTACCTGTCAGGCAGGCAAGTGAGATAAGCTCGAAAATTTCAGGTATTAAAAAAAACAAGCTGTATAAACTGGCGCTAAAATTAAAGTCAAGTGATTGATTTAAATGATAAAATTAATAAATCTTACGGTTGATTATCTGTCGGAATAATTTACGTTTTTACATACTCAATATAAATGACTGATTAAGTGATAGTTTTTTGGCGCTAGAACTGTTCAGGTAAGCTAAAGTTGGTGTAATCGTCGGTTTTCCTTACATTAAGATGCTTATTTTTGCTCATTCGAACAGGTTAGGTCAGCCTTAACTTATTGAAATATAGAAAAATAATCTTTTAGGCATGGAATATGCATTTTTTTCAGTAAATGATTTGTTTGAGGCTGGAGTGTTATTATATTGCCAGCAAGTTATTGCAGAACCCAATATTAAAATGACTATCGAAAGGGCGTAAGGTGTTTCAGGTTTGCGAGTGTTAAATAAGCCTGAACTGTGATTTGTTTTTAGTTTGAATAGGAAGGCTATAAAGATGTCCCTTAAACCAGTATATGAAGATTTCAGTACCTGTAGTGCGGAATTTGTTGATGGTGTTACGCACTTAAAAGAACATGCTTTACCAAAAGCTGTAGAAAGCTTTCAGGTTGCTTTTGAATCGGTGGATCGTAGTGATGCATACAGGAATAAATATGCATCATATTGTGGTCTGGCAAGAGTGCTATCTGGTGATGCCAGTGGATTGAATTTATGTCGCGAAGCTGCCCGTTCAGAGTTTCATGATGGTGATGTGTTTTTAAACCTGGCACGTGCAGAATGGTTTTTTGAAAATCGTAAAAATACCATAGTGGCTCTGAAAAAAGGTCTGAATATTGATAATCGTCATCCGGGATTAAGAGCGATGCGTGAGCAACTGGGTTTAAGAGTAAAAAGCCCTCTGCCCTTTCTGCCTAGAAGTCATCCCCTGAATCACACGCTGGGTAAGTTGATGCGTAAATAGTTTGTAAGTGTTTTGTTTGTTAGCGTGGTTGAGCCACAGAGAAATCTCTGTGGCTTCTTTTTTATGGATATAAAATAAAGTAATATCTGGTATTAAGTAGCATTGTTAAGGGGCAGGGAAAGTCCCGGTATTTTTCATGGAGGATTATTGATATGACTCATCTCAAGGCAATTTATAAAGATTATTCTGCCTGTTGTAAAAATTTTTCTGATGGTATCGATTATTTACACAGGCGTGCTATTCAGGATGCTACCAGAAGTTTTCAATTAGCCTGCAATTCTATTTCAGCATCACACTCCTGTAGAAACAAATATATTTCGTATCTGGGTTTTGCACGATTATTAAGTGGTGATGCTGATGGACTTATTTTATGTAGAAAAGCCGCAACTGCTGAGTTGAAAGATGGGGATGTCTATTTGAATCTGGCACGGGCTGAATTTTTATTAAATAGTCGATGTAGGACAATTGCTGCTCTCGATCGAGGCCTGGAAGTTGACAGTCAGCACGAGGGGTTATGGTTAATGCGCAATACACTGGGTATCAGGAGGAAAAAACTAATACCTTTTTTATCAAGGGATCATGCATTTAATATTAAGCTAGGATGTTTATTAAGAAAAAGCAGAAGGGGAAAATGAGCGTGCTGGTTTCAGAAAACACGGTTTCTGGCCATGAAAATAGGTGCAGACACCCAGATGATGTTTTCGGGGAATAATTAATTGCTTAGTGTTGCTTATGCTTGATGGAGGTTGAGCTAAATTTGTAGCATGTTATTTATAAATTGTTTCTTTAGTCTATATTGTTTCAACTGGCGCTATTTGTATCTTGTGATATAGTTGTCAGCGAAGTCAGCCGGGTAATCGCCAGTTTTTAACTGGAGGAAAGTCCGGGCTCCACAGGGTAGAGTGCCAGGTAACGCCTGGGAGATGTAAATCTACGGCCAGTGCCACAGAAAATATACCGCCTCTTTATGGGGTAAGGGTGAAATGGTGCGGTAAGAGCGCACCGCGCAACGGGTAATCGTTGTGGCAGGGTAAACCCCACTCGGAGCAAGACCAAATAGGGGAGCAATGGTGTGACCCGCACTGTTCCCGGGTAGGTTGCTTGAGGTGTATGGTGACATACATCCTAGATGAATGATTACCCCAGCTTCGGCTGGACAGAACCCGGCTTACAGGCTGACTTTTCTTTTTTACCTGTATCACAAATCATAAAAAAACACCCTGTGTTTTGAACTTAAAGTAAATTATTAAGTTCCGACTCTAACTCATTGAATTAATTTTTTTTATCCTTCTGCCTATTGGCTTATTCCTGATCTTTGTGGGCTAAGTTCCTGTCTTTTAAGGTATTTTTTCCTATTTATTCGTGTTTTTTTGCTTGACGTGGTGGACTGGTGTACCTATAGTTTGGCAAAGTGGGGAATAGTGGAAAATTGTGGGGTAGTTTACCTGGTTTAGGCTCAGTTTCCATAATCATCACTGATAAAAAAGCAGTTGAGAGCTATTTGGTAAAAACATACTAATTCAACAGGCGATAGATAAGAAGAATGATATTTCGCGGTATAAACAATCTGGCAATAGATACGAAAGGTCGTATGGCTATGCCTGCCCGTTACCGCGAGCGCCTGATGGAGACCTGTGGTGGTCGAATGGTGGTGACAGTTGATCGTGATCGATGTTTGCTGGTTTATCCATTGCATGAGTGGGAAGTCATTGAGTCCCAGCTGGTTAATTTGCCCAGTTTGAACAAGCAGGCTCGTTTATTGCAGCGCCTGTTGATAGGCCATGCGACTGAAGTGGAACTGGATAGTCAGGGGCGAATTCTATTGCCGCCCATGCTCAGGGAG
The DNA here is from genome assembly GCA_029879605.1 of Gammaproteobacteria bacterium. Taxonomy (GTDB): domain Bacteria; phylum Pseudomonadota; class Gammaproteobacteria; order SZUA-229; family SZUA-229; genus JAPHQX01. The sequence continues at coordinate 4,460 of JAOUQA010000015.1, read as the reverse complement.
TATGCCCAGCTGGATAAGAAAATCGTATTGATTGGTCAGGGTAAAAAATTTGAGATCTGGGATGAGCAGAGCTGGAATGAAAGCCAGGCTGGCTGGCTTACAGATATTAATAATGATGAAGGTGGTATGCCTTCGTCCCTGGAAAATCTGTCGTTGTGATCTCCGGGGAATTCAGTCATCAATCAGTATTGTTGACTGAAGCAGTGAATACATTGTCGATCAAGCCTGATGGCATTTATTTTGATGGTACCTTTGGTCGGGGTGGGCATGCTGCTGAGATTTTAACCAGGTTGGGCGACCAGGGTCGATTACTGGCTATGGATCAGGACCCTCAGGCAATTGTAGCTGCGCGGCAGCGGTTTGGGGGTGATCGGCGATTTGAAATTATTCATGGCAATTTTGAGTCTCTGGCTGAAATTGTGAACGGGTATGGGCTGGAGCAGAAAATTGATGGTGTGTTACTTGATATAGGTGTGTCTTCACCACAGCTGGATGATGCGGCAAGGGGGTTTAGTTTTATGAAGTCAGGGCCGTTAGATATGCGAATGAATCCAGACGTTGGGCAGTCTGCTGCTCAGTGGCTTGCCTGTGTTGAAGAAGATGAGCTGACAGGTGTATTGAAGCGACTAGGTGAGGAACGTTTTGCAAAGCGAATTGCAAAAGCCATCATCAATGCCAGAGAACAGCAGGTAATTAACGATACCTCGCAGCTAGCTCAGATTATAAGTGAGGCGGTACCCAGAAAAGAAAAACATAAGCATCCTGCTACCAGAAGTTTCCAGGCTATTCGGATTTATATTAATCGTGAACTAGAGGTATTAGAAAAAGTACTTGCTGATGCGGTTGGTGTTCTGGCTCCTCATGGGCGACTGGTGGTCATTAGTTTTCATTCTCTGGAAGATAGAATTGTTAAGCGATTTATGCGTGATAAATCCCGTGGGCCACAAATCCCAAAAGATCTGCCGGTAATGGATAGTGATATCAAAATACCTTTCAGGATAATTGGTAAGGCTATAAAGCCGACTCAGGATGAAATAGAACGTAATCCCAGGGCACGAAGTTCAGTGCTCAGGGTGCTGGAGCGTGTACATTGAATATTTACGTGCTAACAGCTGTTCTTCTAGGTTGCCTGGTAATGGGTTCATCGATTGCGGTGATTTATACAAAACATGAAAGTAGAAAATTATTTGTTGAGTTGCAGAAAACAAATAGAGAGATAGATAAGTTAAATATTAACTGGGGGCGATTGCAATTAGAGCAAAGCGCCTGGTCGTCGCATGGCAGGATTGAAAAAATTGCCACCGCACGTCTGAATATGAGGTTGCCTGTAGCAAATGAGGTTGTTTACATAAAAGAATGAAAAATGTAAATCACATACCGCATTACAACCTGAGACGTTATATCGTTTTCATGGTGTTTGCTATGGCGATAGCAGGATTACTGTGGCGTGCTTTAAGTATGCAAGTAGTTAATCGTGAATTTTTTAAACAGCAGGGTGATGCTCGCCAGTTAAGGGTTGTTACTGTGCCTGCTCATCGTGGCGATATTTATGATCGTAATGGTGAGCCGTTAGCGATAAGTACACCTGTAGATACAGTCTGGCTCAATCCGGTTGAGAGTCTAAAAGAAGGTACTGAGTTTACAAAACTGGCAGAAGTGCTTGGTCTTGAAAGTAAAGATTTAAAACAGAAGGTAAATAGTAATTCAAAACGCGAATTTTTATATGTAAAACGCCACGTGGACCCTGAACTAGGTAAAAAAGTTCAGGCGTTAAAACTGCCAGGTGTTTATTTGCAGAGAGAATATAAACGTTATTATCCGGCGGGAGAAGTGGCATCGCATTTGATTGGGTTTTCAAATGTAGATGATGTAGGTCAGGAGGGTATTGAGCTGGCTTATGAGGAATGGTTGCGTGGTGTAGCAGGATCAAAAAAAATAATCAGGGACAGGTTAGGTAGAGCTATAGATGATGTTGAGCGAATAAAGTCTGCGGAAGCAGGTAAATCAATTTATTTAAGTATTGATAGACGTATTCAGTATCTTGCGTATAGAACGCTAAAAGCAGCTGTTAAAGAACATGGGGCGGTTGCTGGATCGGCAGTTATTTTAGATGTGACGACGGGTGAGGTTCTGGCAATGGTTAATCAGCCGTCATTTAATGCGAATGATCGTAGACAGTTAAAGCCGGATGCATATCGTAATCGAGCAGTTACAGATGTGTTTGAGCCTGGTTCGACTATGAAGCCAATAACGGTTGCTGCTGCGCTTGAAACAGGTAAGTGGCATGAAAAAGATAATGTACGTACATCGCCGGGATATATGCGAGTACAGGGTAATACTATTAAAGATATTAAAAATTATGGAAAGCTTGATATTGGCGAGATAATTCTTAAATCAAGTAACGTTGGAATTAGTAAGATCGCGTTGTCTATAAGCCAGGACCAGCAGCTAGGTATGTATCAGAATTTTGGTTTTGGTTTTGATACGGGCAGTGGTTATCCGGGCGAATCATCTGGAAGTTTAAATATAGGGCAGCTGGGAGATTTTGAACGTGCTGCTATGGCGTTTGGTTATGGTGTGTCTGTTACGCCGTTGCAACTGGTCAGGGCTTATGCTGCCATTGCTAATGATGGTGTAATTTTTCCAGCGAGTTTTATAAAGCTTGATAAACCACCGCAAGGTGAAAAAATAATTAGTCAAAAAACGGCTAAAGCATTACGTTCAATGATGCAAAAAGTAGTTAGTTCGGGCGGAACAGGATTTGACGCCAGTGTGCCTAATTATCATGTGGCTGGAAAAACTGGTACCGTGCATAAATTTATTGCGGGCGGTTATGCGGAAGACAGGTATCTTTCGATATTTGCAGGTATGGCGCCAGCATCTAATCCACGACTGGCGATGGTTGTTATGCTAAATGAGCCGAGTAAAGGTGAGTATTTTGGTGGCCAGGTAGCAGGTCCGGTGTTTTCAAAAGTAATGTCTGGAGCAATGAGGCTGCTTAATATTGCGCCTGATGATTTAAAGATTGTTAGAAATATGCAACGGGGTGGGCAGGCATGATGGCGGCTATGTCTCAACACAGTCAGGCAATTAAATTAAAAGACCTGTTGTCAGGGATAATAGTGAATGATTTTGTCCCGGATGAAATAACAGTTAATGGTATTCAGCTTGATAGTCGTCATGTTAAGCACGGTGATGTGTTTATTGCGTTGTCAGGACAGAATGAGCAGGGACTCGATCATGCGCATGAGGCAATAAATAAAGGTGCGGTAGCAATTATATGTGATGGCCGTTTTGATCAGTATTGCCAACAGTTGTTAGCGCAGATAATGTCAAAAGTTGTATGTATTCCGATAAGCGATTTGCAGCTTAAATTAGGTGAAATAGCAAATCGTTTCTATGCAGAGCCATCGCACGATATATTTATGGTTGGTGTGACAGGAACCGATGGAAAAACGTCTGTAAGTAATTTTATTGCGCAATCCCTTAATGAAAAAGATAACCAGTGTGCAATTATAGGCACTATTGGCAATGGTGTTGTTGGTGCATTAAAAGAGTCGACACATACAACGCCTGATGTGATACGTGTTCATGAGCTTTTGTCGGAATTCAGGTCTATGTCAGTTAGTCAGGTTGCGATGGAGGTTTCGTCTCATGGTCTGGATCAGGGGCGTGTCAATGCAGTTGAGTTTAATGTAGCTGTGTTTACGAACCTGGGGCGAGACCATCTTGATTATCATGGGGATCTTGACTCATATAAAAATGCAAAGAAGAAGTTATTTGATATTAATGGCCTTGATGCTGTGGTTATTAATCTTGATGATGGGTTTGGGCTTGAGTTAATCGATAAATTGAAAGGGAAGGTGGCTGTCTGGGGATATACATGTCGAGATAATATTGGTGAGATGGATTTTGTTAATGTGGTTCGGGCAGAAAATATTGCTTTAAATTCACGGCAATTAAGTTTTGACATTAAGTCAGATTTTGGAAGTGCATCAATAAATTCTAAATTAATTGGCGATTTCAATGTTTCTAACATGCTTGCTGTTTTAAGTGTCATGCTGATTAAAGGCATTAAGTTTGATGAAGCAGTTAAAAGATTAGAGAGACTGGAAACGGTGCCAGGCAGAATGGACGTTGTAAGGAAAGATGGATGTCCATTGGTGGTAATAGATTATGCGCATACGCCCCAGGCTCTGGAGTCAGTTATGAAAGCTTTGCAGCCAGTGGTGGAAGGCAGATTATTTTGCCTGTTTGGTTGTGGCGGGGATAGAGATACAGGTAAGCGTGCGTTAATGGCTGAAGTGGCTGAGCAAGTTGCAGATGTTGTAGTGCTTACAGATGATAATCCGAGGAATGAAGATCCGGATATGATTATTGAGCAGATTAAGGCGGGCTTTAGTGATGCTTCGAAAGTCAGTGTTGTCCGGAACAGGCAGCAGGCTATAGAGCATGTTTTG
>JAOUQA010000249.1 GCA_029879605.1 Gammaproteobacteria bacterium | reverse complement strand
TACCAGCCTGGACAACACCAGTGACCTTGCTATGGTCGATACAATCGAGCCTGAGCAAACAACATTTGTTGAAGATATTCCCGCTGAAAACTACCAGGATCCTGTAGATACCAGCCTGGACAACACGAATGATCTTGCTGCAATTGATACAACTGAAACTTACCAGGAAACTTTCGTTGAGGATGTACCTGTTGAAAACTACCAGGATCCCATGGATGCCAGCCTGGACAACACCGGTGATCTTGCCGCGGTCGATACCATCGAACCTGAGCAGATGACATACGTTGAAGATATTCCCGCTGAAAGCTACGCCCCCCCTGTAGATACCAGCCTGGACAACACCGGTGATCTCGCCGCGATCGATACCATCGAACCTGAGCAGACGACATACGTTGAGGATGTCCCCATTGCCACAACAAAAATCACTCCAACAGTGAGCAAAAAAGATACCTCAATACCCGCTAAAACCACTACTAAAACAATTGCCAGCAAAAAGACTCAATCTAAAAGCCAATTAGCAACAACCACTAAAGCTGTTGAGAGCAAAGCAAAACAGACCAGGTCGATCAGCCAACAGAAACAGACAATTGAACCAATAGCTGATAGCCCTTCATCAAAAAGCACAAGCAGCTCTGAAGATATCTGGAATAATAAATCACAACAAACATCCAGTATCACCAACCCTTCTACTACAGTATGGAAGACTGACACAGAAAGCACCGAGACAATCGAATACACCAGTACTTCTGAGTCAGAAGATAAACTGGATACTATTAAAAATAATGAATTTAAAGAAACCATTAAAACAACAGACAGTAAAACCAAAGCAACATTACAGATAGCTGACACAACAGAAGCGCCTACCACGCTTAACACTGTTCATGATAAGGATTTGTCTGAAGCTACTCAGTATGAATACACTAACAACTCAGATAACGATAAAATCTCAGTCATCATTGATGACAAATCAATTACAACTAAGGGCAAATCTTCATACTGGTCACTGAATTTAAGCTCAATCTATAAAACACAGGAACCTGCCGAAGAAGTCATAGCCCTGCTACATGACAAAAAAATACCTGCTGAACTTAAACAAGTTATTATCGGAGATAGTGTCTGGTATCGAATTCGAATCAGAGGATTTGATAGCAAACAACATGCCCTCGATTACATGACTGTAATAAAAAATAAAACCAATATTAAAAAATACTGGATTAGTAAAATCACACCCGCTAGTGTGAGCCCTGAATAAACCTGATTACCATACACAATCTACTCTTATTCAAATCAAAACACACACCTGCCAAATCTAACACACCGCCTATTATCGATATATTCGATAGTTTCGATATTTTCTTATCTTTGTACTAGAATCTAATTTATTGTCTGGTATGTCTTTAGGAGTGCATTGTAAATGGCAGGAAATAATGAAACCCAAGCCGATCAATATTTATCCCCATTAGATGTAGGAGAAATGCTGTCTATCTCACCAATTATTGTGCGCAAAATGGTACAGGATGGCAAACTAACACCTGTTGATACATCTGATGGCCTGAAACGCTTTACGATAGACGAAGTTGAACGATTTGCATGTGATAATGATTTTACTATCACCTTACCCAAAGAAGATGTTAGTAGAATACTGATTGTTGATGATGATGAAATTATATCCAGTTTTATAATTGAACTACTACAACCCTATAAAGACAAAACCCAGATTCAATATGCCAGTAATGCACAGGACGCACGGGAAATCATCAAGTCATTTAAACCACAGGTTATTTTACTGGATATAATGATGCCAGAACTTAATGGCTTTGATATATGCAACCTGTTAAAGCTTTCACCATTAACGAGAAGCATTAGAATCATTGCCATTACAGGGGCATGTACTGAAGATAATATTAAAACCATCCTGGCATCAGGAGCCGAAGCCTGTCTACCCAAACCTGTTGATAGCAAAAAGTTACTGGATATCATTGGATTGTCTAAATCTGATATAGAATCCTGAAATACAGCTATATCTATAAACGAAAAATCAAAGCCAGGCCTCATAAAAACAACAGGCCTGGTTTTTTTTATTACCAGATGAAAAAATTAAGCATGAATTTCTCAAAAAATACTGTACAGTTTCATCAGGACAAATAATCAATAAACATTGCTATTTCACTTTAAACTATTTCAGTAACGACCATGATTATGACTCACAGACTCGAAATACGATTACTTAATTATTTTTTACTGATAGCACTTGCTGCTATTATGATTGGCATAGAATTCTTTTTTGAAATGGGACAGGATGACCTTAAACAAAGAATATGCAGTACACCCGTGCAGAATATTAGTGAAAGCATTACATTAAATCCTGATGAATCACCCACCTTAACCACCCTGCGCAATAAAATTGTCATTATGTTTGGCGTACTGACAATTGTTGTTGCTATTGTCATGACCATGTTCATAAAAAATATTACCATGCCATTACAGAAAATGGCTGATGCGGCCAGGTATATTAACGAAGGCGATCTAAGCCACGTTATAGAGGTCAACACCCAGGATGAAATTGGCATGGTGGGTAAAGCTATTAATGAACTGACGAGCAACCTGCAGGAATGTGCTTCATTTACCTGTATCACGGCAACTGAAACCCTTAATAAAATTAATGCCCTGGAAATCAAATTAAAAAGTAAAACTGAGCTCAGTGATAATGACTTAAAGGATATACAGTTAAGCCTGCAGACATTGATAGAATTTGCTGATTCATTCCAGTTATTACATACAGATATAAATACAAATGCTTGAATTTGGACTCATTATTAGTGGGGTTTTTATTGCCGCTGCAGCCATGGCAATCGGTATCGGTGGCGGCATACTCTGGACTCCACTGCTGATACTCGCCTATGGACTTAGCCCCCAGGAAGCGATTACCACTTCCCTGCTAATACAGGTTGTGGGCATGGGTAGTGGCTCTGTTGCCTATTATCGTGCAGGACTGGTGAAACCCCACCTATCTCTTATCTTCTTCCTGGTAGCACTACCAGGGGTCATCCTGGGCAGCTTTATAACCCTCAACCTGACACAGCAAACGGTGCAGATGGCACTGGGCATTATGAGCATGACCCTGGCTATTTTATTTGTTGCCAGCCAGGAAGATGTAATAAACAAGCCACAGGCAGCCTACATAAGAGAAAAACTCGCGACCATTTTACCCATACCCGCATTTTTTGGCTTTATTCACGGATCTTTATCACTGGGGATTGGGGAATGGCTTATTCCCAGTCTTCGCCACCGACTGAAACTGGATATGACCACGGCGATTGCCACTGTAATACCCATGATGTTTTTACTGGCATTAGTGGCTTCAGGCATACATTACTTCCTCTCCAATACGGTCCATACAACGTATTTTCTATGGGGTGCAGCGGGAACCCTGATTGGAGGACAGATAGGTGCCCATATATCACGACGTATAGATGAAAGACTTCTAAAACAAAGCTTTATCTACCTTATGACACTTACCGGTATACATCTCATATTTCAGGCTATCTAGAAATATATACCCTTAAAAACTTGCGAATAAATCAATCATTGACTATATAAGCAATTAATATAAATTTAACTGAATTGTTAAGTTTCTGGCTTTATAAACAAAAGGTTAAAACTTCAATTTTTAGCTTTGTAACTAGTAACACACCCCCATGGTGAGGAGTTAAGTATGGCATTATATGAATGGTCAGATGATTACAGTGTTGGCGTTGGAACAATGGACAGCCACCACCAGAAAATATTCGACATTATTAATAAAATGCATGAGGACATGAAAGCCGGTGCAGATGAAAGTGTTGTTGCTTCTGCAATCAATGAACTAATTGATTACACAAAATTCCACTTTGCTGAAGAAGAAAAAATCATGGAAGCCATCAATTACACGGGTATCGCTGGTCAGAAAGCGGCACATAAAGCATTTGTTGACAAATTATTAAGTTTCAAAAGCGATGTTGATAATGGTATGGC
>JAOUQA010000248.1 GCA_029879605.1 Gammaproteobacteria bacterium | reverse complement strand
CCACATCGGCATGATGTTAAATATCAAGCATACTTAACTGCCATCCATGGCTTCACTTAGTGATTTCTATAACCACCTGCCCACACTTCCCTGTGCGTGCGTTCGCAGCTCCTTAACCCACTGCTCACCCACATCGGCAATATTTAAAAAATTAAACTTTAATTTACTCGGCTGGTGGCAGGTCTGATTCTACTGCCGGGGTATCCGCCTGTTCAACAGGTACATCCAGTGCTGGCACATCTTCAACCACGCCGATTTTTTGCTCTGTAACAACCGACTCAGTTACAACACTGGAAGGTGCTGTACGATTAGATGCCAGATAAGCCAGTGCCAGGCTGGTGATAAAAAATGCCGTAGCCAGGATAGCCGTAGTACGACTGAGGAAGTTAGCTGAACCCTGAGAACCAAATACCGAACCTGAAGCACCACCGCCACCTAATGCAGCACCCGCTTCAGCCCCTTTACCACGCTGTAATAGCACCAGGCCAATAATAGCCAGTGATAGCACAACATGAACGACTAATAAAATAGTTTCCACTTGTTTTTCCCTTATCCGGCTGCTGTACAGATAGCCAGAAAATCTTCAGATTTTAAAGATGCACCACCAATCAGGCCACCATCAATATCAGGCTGACCCATCAGTTCCGCTGCATTGCCCGGGTTCATTGAACCACCGTACAAAATACGTAAACCATTAGCTACATCAGCATTCAATGCTGAAATTTTGCCACGAATAAAAGCATGTACTTCCTGCGCCTGTTCCGGGGTAGCTGTCTTACCCGTACCTATAGCCCAGACTGGCTCATATGCAATAACACCATCAGCCAGTGCTTCAACACCTTCCAGTGCAATCACAGCATCGATCTGACGGGCACATACATCATTGGTAATGCCCTGCTCACGCTCTTCCAGCGTTTCGCCTATACAGAAAATCGGCTTGATACCATTACGACGGGCAGCTGCAAAGCGTCTTGCTACCAGCTCATCACTTTCACCGTACAGACTGCGACGTTCAGAATGTCCAATAATGGCATACTCACAACCGGTGTCTTTCAGCATCTCACCCGAAATCTCACCGGTAAATGCACCTTTATCTTCATCACAGATATTCTGCGAGCCAACTTTTATTGCAGTATCCGCTGCTGAGCCGGCAACGCGAGAGATGTAAACCGCAGGAGGACAAACCACAACCTCGGCATTATTTACGGAGCCCATGCCGTCTTTAATACCTGCCATTAATTCTTTTACAGACTCACTGGATCCATTCATTTTCCAGTTTCCGGCGACCATTGGCTTACGCATAGGCTTTCTCTCCGATATTGCAGTATTTTTAAGGGGGCACAGTTTAAATGGGCTTGTAGTGATTCGCAAGTCGCGAATCACAGCCTGAAGCCAGCAATTTCAGCTTAAATGCTTAAAATCATGTTTTTTTAGAAATCCAGCTTCGATTTACGACTTTTCAGTTGGACTTTTAGCTCGCCCTGGCTACTGAATCAGACACGGCATCCGCTATATCCTGGGCATATTCCCTGACCTGTTTTTCATCTTCACCTTCCACCATCACCCTGATTAATGGCTCAGTTCCGGAAGGTCGTAACAGAACTCTGCCACGTCCATTAAGCCTGCTTTCTACATCAGCTACCGCTGCCTGAACCGACGGCTCATTGATGGGATTAATTTTGACAGGCAAAGACACATTAATCAGTACCTGGGGCATTTTCACCATCCCCTCCATGGCTTCTGTCAGGCTCTTGCCGGTTTCCGCCAGATAGGCCATAACCTGCAATGCCGAGACGATACCATCACCGGTAGTGGTACGATCAAGACAAATGATATGACCTGAATTTTCACCGCCCAATGACCAGCCTTTATCCTGCAGGCATTCCAGCACATAACGATCACCCACATCGGTGCGCTCAAATTCCAGGCTCAGCTCCTTAATGGCCAGTTCCAGCCCCATATTACTCATCAGAGTTCCGGCAATACCTTTCGGTTTATCTCCAGCAGCTATCCTGGCTTTGGCAATAATATAAAGCATTTCATCACCATCGATAATCTGCCCCCTGCTATTGACCATCACCACCCGGTCACCATCACCATCAAAGGCAATACCTATATCCGCCTGGTTCTGTAACACAGCGGCAGCCAGGTTATTGGGGTGAGTAGAACCACAGTTTTTATTAATATTCAGACCATCCGGCTCGTCACCGATGGTGATCACTTCCGCACCCAGTTCAATAAATACACTCGGTGCAATGTGATAAGTAGCGCCATTGGCGCAATCCAGTACAACTCGAATACCGCTAAAACGCGTACCAATGGGAATAGTAGCCTTGCAAGCCTCGATATAACGACCCTGGGCATCGACCACGCGCTCGGCCTTACCCAGCCTGGCGGAATCGACAATTTCCATTTTTGCCTCAAACATGGCTTCGATTTCATCTTCCAGATCATCGGGCAACTTGGTGCCTTCACCGGAGAAAAATTTCAGGCCATTATCATAAAAGGGATTATGTGAAGCACTAATAACGATACCGGCAGAGGCGCGTAAAGTTCGTGTGAGATAGGCAATACCCGGTGTTGGCATGGGACCAAGAATACGCACATTTACGCCCGCAGCTGATAACCCTGCTTCAAGGGCTGCTTCAAACATATAACCGGAAATACGCGTGTCTTTGCCAATAACCACCGGGCCATTTTTCTTACTGGCAAGCACACGACCCACTGCCCAACCCAGTTTTAATACGGCATCCGGGGTCATCTGACCTGTACCCACACGACCGCGAATACCATCTGTTCCAAAATACTTTCTTGCCATTTTACTTCCCGTTACTTTTTAACCATTTAGTTATTAAGAGTATAAAACATCATTCAGCAACTGACATGGCTGAACAGATTCTCAATGCATCAACTGTGGGCTTAACATCATGCACCCGAAATAACCTGCCACCTCGAGTATATGCCAGCACTGCTGCTGCCACACTTCCCGCAACTCGTTCTTCAACTTCCGCACCCAGTACAGTACCTATCATGGATTTTCTGGAAATCCCCACCAGTACTGGGCACCCCAGCTCCTCAAAAGCATCCAGATGCTTTAGTAATGAATAATTCTGTTCCAGGGTTTTACCGAAACCAAACCCGGGATCAATCATAATATTTTCCTGCCTGATACCAGCAGCCAGGCATGCTTCTATGCGCTGCTGTAGATAATATTTGATATCAGCTACGACATTTATATATTGCGGATTATGCTGCATAGTACGAGGTTCACCCTGCATATGCATGACACAAACGGGTATATCCAGTTCAGCACAAATCGCTGTCGCACCTGCAGCCTGCAGGGCATTAACATCGTTCACCATATCTGCGCCAGCAATCACAGCCTGCTTCATCACCTCGGGCTTGGAGCTATCAATGGATATAACAATATCTGACTGCCGCCTGATCGCCTGGATAACCGGAATCACTCGCTGGACTTCTTCTTCAACTGAAACCGGCTCTGCACCGGGGCGCGTCGACTCCCCCCCGATATCAATCATGTCGGCACCTTCAGCAATCATCTGACTGGCTCGATCAACAGCTGAGCTTACAGAATCATACTGACCACCATCAGAAAACGAATCCGGTGTCGTATTGAGAATACCCATCACCAGGGGGCGATTTTCAGCTAATAAATTAAGGACTTTGTTCATGTTTCTAAATAAGGCACTAAGTACTGAGACCAGGCATGTTTAATTATTTTTTGTCAACCGAACACAATAAAGAGTCTGCCAGTTGAAAAGCAAGATCCTTCTACAGGCTCAGGATGACATTTCTTTGGGCTGACATTTCTTTATGATGGTATCTTTTCACGACAATATTTCTTCGTGTTGGCATTTCTTTAAGTAAAACTAAAAAGCTAACACCCTGTTTTCTATGTATCTATGACTATTCTTAAAATAACAAAGCCCCGTCCATACAGACAGGGCTTTTTTCAAACTCGACCGGCTAGCCGTTAATGCGAGCTAGCTGGTCCAC
>JAOUQA010000247.1 GCA_029879605.1 Gammaproteobacteria bacterium | reverse complement strand
TCAAGCCTTTGCTTGATCGGTAATTATTAAGTGAGGTAATGTAATGAATAAAAGAGACCAGCAATTATCTGCCTTTCTTGATGATGATCTCAAGGGAGATGAGTTAAATGATTTTCTTCAGGATCTTCAGCAGGATCCTGTGGCTGATGGTGAAATGGTAGCCAGGTATCAGTTAATTCGAGATGTGTTGCGTGATGAAATGGATGTAACTTCCTTTATGGATGTCTCAGCATCCGTGCATCGTGTAATTGAAGCAGAAGATCCAGGCCAGCAGGTGGTTATTAAAACTTCAACTAATCGAGTGTTTCAGTTTTCATCCTGGTTGCGACCTTTATCTGGAATGGCAATTGCCGCTTCTGTTGCTATGGTTACGGTTGTTGCCTTTAGAACTGTCGAAACAGACTCTGTTGAGTCAGTGAATCAACTGGCAACAGGCTCACAGCAGCAATACATACAGCCGGCAAATGTTTTACCTGTGAATGCTGATTTATCTGGACAGGTACAGGTGGTATCCACCCAGGATGAGCTACAAGATGCTACTTCTCGTTCACAGCAGTTGAATGAATATATGCTGGATCATTCTGGTTATGCAGGTCAGAGAACTGTGCATGGTATGATGCCCTATGTGCGAGTTGTTAGTCATGGGGAAAAAACAAATCAGTAAAATGAATCCTGCACAATTATTGTTATTGCTGGCTGTTGTGTTTGTTGGCCAGGTATCTGCTCAGGATGCAGATGCCTGGTTAAATAAAATGACAAACGCAATGGCAGTGAATAATTACCAGGGAACTATGATTATTCGTCAGGCAGATAAGGTTGATACGCTGTTTGTGCAGCATGGTGTTAATGATAAAGGCATATGGGAAAGCCTGGAATTTTTAAATGGTGAATCACGCAAAGTGGTTCGAACGAAAGATACGGTAAAAACAATTTTCCCGGAACGAAAGCTGGTGACGGTGAGTCATGAAATTATGCAGAGTCATCTGCACCCGGAATTGCCGGAGAATATTTCAGATCTTAAACAATATTATTCCATCCAGCTGACCGGTGTTGGTCGGGTTGCAAGAAAGCCTGCCCAGATTCTTGAAATCAAACCTAAAGATCAGTTTCGTTATGGGTTTAAGTTCTGGCTCGATAAAGATACGGGTTTACTACTTAAATGCGATCTGATGAATAGTAAAGGAGATATTGTTGAACAGTTAATATTTAGCGAACTGACATTACTCAATAAATCTCCCGTAACCGATCAGGAAAATGAATATGCTGATTTCCAATTAGTTAACCTTGATCAGGGGCGTAAGCAATCAACGGATATCTGGAAAGCTGCACAATTACCCGATGGCTTTATATTAACTCGTGCCAGTACCCGACCCAGTTCCAGTGGTAAAGGGCTGGTATATCAAGTTGTATATAGTGATGGCATGGCATCAGTATCTGTTTTTGTTGAAAAGCAGATGCCGGCGCAAAGAGCCTTGCAGGGAGTCTCTACCATGGGAGTAGTTAATGCCTTTGGCCGGCCAGTGAATGGTCATCAGGTCACGGTGATTGGTGAAGTACCTGTAGAAACTGTAAAGCTTATTGGTCAGTCAATACGATATACTCAATAATATGATAGAAGAGCATGCCACAGTAATAGCATTAGAAGGCAAAGAAGCCCTGTTGCAGACTCAGCGGAAATCTGCCTGTCAGTCATGTTCAGTAAAAGCTGGTTGTGGTACATCCGTACTTTCAAAAGTTGTTGGTCAGCGTAGTCGGCAAATCAGAATTGAGAATAGTCTCAATGCGCAATTAGGTGATACGGTTTTATTGGGTGTTAATGAGCAGGCCCTGGTACAGGGGTCATTGCTGATTTATGCTTTGCCCCTGGTGGTTATGTTGTTGCTGGCAGTGTTAGCTGAATGGTGGGCGCAGGGGCAAGGTTATAATTCTGAATTACTGGCAATAGTTGCTGCCTTGCTGGGGTTTGTGATTTCGCTGCTGGCGGTACGTTTTTTTGTTTCCAGAAATAAATTAAAACAATGTTTGCAGCCTGAAATGTTACGTATCGTGAAGAATCATATCGCGACCCATGATACTATGTTGGCACCATAATTTTCCTTCAAAAATAAATATTTTTAGATTGACCTCTGACTGGAGTATCTGATGTTGTTATATGCAGTGCGAGCGACTGCTTTTTTAATAGCTGTTTTATTTTCGTCTATTTCTTTTTCTCAAAGTCTGCCGGATTTTGTTGAGCTGGTTGAGAAATACAGCCCGGCCGTGGTTAATATCAGTACTGTACAGAAAACAGAACATGGGCAATGGAAAGGACTGGATATTCCTGAGCATTCGCCATTTGGTGATTTGTTCAAAAAGTTTTTTGGTGAAGATGGAATGCCCCAGATGCCGGAAGATTCACAATCATTAGGCTCAGGTTTTATTCTATCTGGTGATGGTTACGTGGTGACCAATCATCACGTGGTGGCCGATGCAGAAGAAATTATTGTGCGTTTGAGTGATAAGCGTGAATTGCAGGCTACTGTTATTGGTTCTGATAAGTATACCGATATTGCATTACTGAAAGTTGATGCTAAAAATCTGCCCGTAGTAAAAGTAGGTAGCGCGGAGAAAATCAAAGTAGGTGCCTGGGTACTGGCAATCGGTTCGCCTTTTGGATTTGATCATTCTGTTACCGCTGGCATTATCAGTGCCAAAGGGCGCAGTTTACCCAGTGCTAATTACGTACCCTTTATCCAGACCGATGTTGCTATTAATCCAGGTAATTCAGGTGGCCCCCTGTTTAATCTTGATGGCGAAGTTATAGGTATCAATTCACAGATTTATAGTCGGACAGGTGGTTTTATGGGCTTGTCATTTGCGATCCCGATCGATGTGGCTATGGATGTTATTCAGCAGATTAAAACCAAGGGTACAGTCAGCAGGGGCTGGCTGGGAGTGTATATCCAGGAAGTGACACAGGAACTGGCTGAATCATTTGGGCTGGAAAAACCCCAGGGAGCACTGGTATCACAGGTTATTGAGGGTAGCCCAGCTGAAAAATACGGTATCAGGGCGGGTGATGTGATTGTGTTATTTAATGGTCAGCCAATTATAGATTCTGCAAATTTACCCCCTCTCGTAGGTCGGGTACCGGTGGGTCAAAAAGCTGAAGTCAAACTTCTCAGAGATGGCAAGTACAGGACATTAAAGATTGAAATCGAGGTTTTGCCAGAAGAAGATAAACCAGTGCTGGCAAAAAAACAGCACTCTTCCAGTGAGAACCGTATCGGGGTTGCCGTGACGGGGCTGTCGAAAGCGGAGAAATCTGAGCTGGGCCGTGGGGTGAAGATTGAAAGTGTGGCTCCCAATAGCATAGCCAATGCGGCAGGTATTAAAGAAGGTGATATTATTTTGCAGGTTAACCAGTCTGATGTTAAGCATGTGTCTGATTTTAAAAAGAAAATATCCAGCTTATCGAAGGGTAAGAAAGTGCCTGTGTTGATTCATCGTGATGGGGCTGATCAATTTATCGTACTTAGTCTACCTAAAAATCAGTGATTGAGTTCAGGGTCTATATTCGACAGGGGTGCCATCTTTGTGAGGATTTATTGTGGCAATTAGAGCAAATACGAGGAACTTGTGCTTTTGAAATACGACCGATAGATGTAGACTCCGACTCCAGATTGATCGCGCAATACGGTACTGAAGTACCTGTTGTAATGTATGGTGACGTGAAAGTCTGTCACTATTTTCTGGACAAGGCTGCCATTGAGCAGATTCTAAGCAATACAAACAACTAATGCAGAATATTCGAAATTTTTCCATCATTGCCCATATTGATCATGGCAAATCTACCCTGGCAGACCGATTTATCCAGACATGTGGCGGTTTGACTGAACGTGAAATGGAATCACAGGTGCTGGATAGCATGGATCTTGAGCGTGAGCGAGGTATTACAATCAAGGCACAAAGTGTCTCCCTGGATTATAAGGCGAGGGATGGCCAGCTTTATCAATTAAACATGATTGACACCCCCGGACATGTGGATTTT
>JAOUQA010000246.1 GCA_029879605.1 Gammaproteobacteria bacterium | reverse complement strand
TTACGCTGTGCGTTCAAAGACGCAACGTTAGTGTTAATAATTTGAGCCATTATATTTTCTCCTATGACCTCCAGAAACAATAAACCCCACGCGGCTTGGGCCAGCGCAGGGTTGCACCGAAGGTAGAGCTTTATACCTAGCGGATATACTTCCACAAATTGGAAATATTCACCGCTCCCAGTAACCCTATCGGCAGATAAATACGAAGCTTTAAAAAATTTGTTGTAAAATAATAGCGGTATTATTAAGGTAAGCAGCTTGAGGAAATATGTTTTATCTTTATATTTCAGTTAGTTAAAATGAAGCTGTTGACAGATAATAATTTTTTATATATGTAATAGAATATTTATATAATAATTGTTATCAAAATATTGTTATTTCAGCAGTGATTTTTCTCTTTTTAGAAAGTGGCGTTTTTTCATTTCTTTACTCAAAAACCTGTTATTAGAAATTTCACTATAGATATTCTCAAATGAGGCACGGTCTGAAAAGTATGAGGAGAACGCTCTCTGCCTTTCAAGCTCTTCATAAATAGATACTTTAACCCAGTCGAACAATTCTTCTTTAGGTTCAATTAATTGAAAATAATTAGAAACAGGCAAGAATGGTTCGTTTAATTCTACTGACTTAATATCCTTGGATTTCAAATATTTAATCAGATAGTTTAATGCACCAGCCGCTTGTTGACGCTCTCCTAATTCTATTGAAATGCGAACGAATGACTGTATATTTGAAATATTGCCATTATCCTTTATCAAATTTCCCAATGATAAATATGACTTTCTCATGTAAGCATATCTAAGCGGCATATCAATACTACTATTATGAGCATGCGCATAATAATCAAGAGCTTGTTGATGTATTAACCATATATCATTCGTTGAATTTTGCTCCATAAATGAAGCCCATTGTTCTAAAAAACTTTTTGAATATGGCCAACCAGATAAAACATCTACCCAAAAACCTGACTTAGGTAAAGGAACACTACTATTAGTGAGCTCCTCTTGTATTAATAGTGATCTTTCGTGCAAAACCTGTGCTTGATCATCTTTGCAACAGAAAAGATTAAGTAAATATGAATCAATATTCTGATCCATATTGAAGGGCACTAACAGATCCAAACCTGGTATGAGTCGATAACTTGAGTAACCAAAATCTTGAAATTTTTCTAATAACCCATTATTCATTCCAGTGCCATTTTTTATTTCATACATAACCAGAGGAGAATTTTCTGCAAAGAATTTCACCCCTCCATCCAGAATTTTCATCTCATGGCCTTCTGCATCCATTTTTATAAAATCAATACCATTTAACCCGTATTTCTCTATGCATTGATCAAGGGAATATATTTCAACTTCAATTTCATTATCAAGACCAGTGCATTCCTCGCTGATCTCGTTATGCTCACTATTTTTATTCAGTGCAATATATGCTTTACCAGAATTATCTGATAAACCTGCATTTATTACATTGATATTATCAAAACTATTGGCTAAAACACTCTTCTGTAAATAGGATGCTGTTGGTGTCGCTGGTTCAAAAGACCATATTTCACCGCCTGTACCAATTCGAATAGCTGAAATCAAACTATACATCCCATAATTTGCTCCTATATCAATTATTTTCATATCCTTTTGTAAATAGTGACGTATAAAATTAGTTTCAGACTCAAACCAATCGTTCTGTTCAAGTAATACATATGTCGTTATACAATTTAATGTTTTGGGTACACATACAATTATTTCATTTGTAATTGTTATTTCATAATAATCATCTTTTGCATTAATATTCTTGCTAAATAGTTCGGATGTGACAATAGGATCGACATATCCTTCATTCACAAGATAGTCATTTGCTATACTATTAATAATTTTTAATTGCTCATCTGATAATTTATCGAGATATCTTCCTGGCTTTCCCGATGCAATATGGCCTGCATGGATTAATGTTTCAGAATCATAATGCAATTTATTCAATATATTTTGCTTGTTTGCAATTGAGTTTGCTATTCGTTTTGTTGATTCAATCGAATAATCTTGGATAATCTTTTCAGCTTCAATTCTATCAATTTTGATGTCAAGGTATTCCTGTATCAAATCCATTACCTTAAATGGAATTGACATGATGTCCTCATATTCAATACTGAGAATTCCCGACAACTTATTAATTTGTTCATGGTTGGACAGGATAGCCTCTAGCTTGCCTGACGATATGATTTCTTCAAAAGTGATGTTTTCAAAGTCCATGCGTGAGACAACAACATCTCTTATGTCCCTTTTTGAGTAAATTGCTTTTGCTCTCCCGCATTTAATTAATTCTTTCGCCTTAGTTGAAAGCAAATGAAATTTAATTAAACCAGGCTTGTGTGCAGATTTCTGAATACCCTGTGAACTAATAAAATAATCAAGTTCTGCATCTTCTCCAACAAAACCAAATACCACACCTATTTTTTTTGAATTCAATAATTCTTTAACAACATTATAAACCCATGTTGACCCTGAACGAGCCATCCCGATAATAAAGATCCATTCAGGATATTCTTCAGATTCATGATTATTTCTGGATAACGATTTATCCCTGAGCATATCAATATATGCCTGCTCAAGATTACTGGTGAATTTTTTTGCGTCACACAAAATTGACCTTCTTATCAAAGAAGATACATTGTTTTTTGCTGTCTTTAATTTATTAATGTCTTTAACCAGATCCACTGCTTTTGTAATATAATCTTGTTCACTTAAAGCCAATGTTTCTTCATAACCAATATTTTTTAATATAGAATAGGAGACTCGCTGCGCATGGCTTTCTCCTATCAAAGTAACAACAGGAACACCCATCCAGAGTGCCTCACATGTTGTCGTTGTACCATTATATGGAAAGGTGTCTAATGCTATATCAATTTCATTATATGAAGCCAGATGATCCTTCTTGCTTTTATAAAAACTCATCAGTTTTATACGTTCAGATGAAATGCCATGTTTTTCAAACTCTGACAGGATATTGATTTTTATATATTGCTTATCTGCATTCCCTGATTTGATTATCAGTATTGATTCATGAACTCTAGCTAATAAATCTGACCATATTTTTATAACCTCTCGTGTCAGCTTGTTTATGTTATTGAATGATCCAAATGTAATGTACCCGTTTCTTTCTACAGGTGGATTTTCATTAATTTGTACATCAATAAATTTTCCAAAACATAAAAAACTATCCGGCAAAAACCATAATTTTTCAGTATAATAATCCTCATTTCCTGAGTCTGAATAATAATCTGTCAATCTATAATCAACATTATCCAATCCGGTTGTATTAGGGTATCCCAGATAGGTTACTTGTACTGGAGCAGGGTTATATGCCAAAACAATAATTTTTGAGTCTGCAGTATGCCCTGATAGATCCACAAGGATGTGAATACCGTCTTCGTATATTTTATGAGCCAGAACATTATCTGTTAGATTGCCAACATTCGCAAAAACATGTACATTTTTTCTTATCCTTTTTGTGATTTCATCACTTTCATTTGAATTAGAGTAACAATATATCTCAAATTTTTCCCTGTCTTGTTCCTTGATAATATTCTCAATAAAGTGGCCAACTGAATGCTCCCTGAAATCACCAGATAAATAGCCCACTTTAATTTTCTTTATATGATTAAGTTTTTTTAAATCGTGCTTATATGGGATTACATCTGATTTTTTTATGCACTGGCCCCATTTTTTATGTATATGAAATACTTCCTCTCTATTGATGTCATTGAATCTATTTAATGTTAACAAAATGCTTTCGATCCATGCACAGCAAATATTGTCTTCCTTTGCCATTTTGAGAACAATTTCTTGTATTTTATGCAACAGATTCCATTCACATGTGTCTGAAAGCACAGAAAATGCGGATAATAATGATAACCCTGGTTTTACTGAATCACACAGATGTATCGATCTATCATGTGCTTCTTCCAAATCTGTCTGTCTTAATATTCCAATTAATGAAGCATTGATTTGATCTTTATCACTGGATCTTTCAAGTGCTTT
>JAOUQA010000244.1 GCA_029879605.1 Gammaproteobacteria bacterium | reverse complement strand
CGAACAATTTTTCCAGTTTTATTTCAATTTGTTGCGTGACAACACCCGCAGCTTTAGCAAGATCAATAACTCGTTGACGAATAATGCCATTAACACCGCTGCGTTTTAAGATCGGTGTGTATAATGCACCTTCTTTTACACCAAATACATTAGTCATTGTACCTTCAATCACATTGCCAATATCATCAAGCATAATACCTTCAAGAACAGTTTTATCTGACCATTCATTACGTGCCAGGATATTTTCAAGTTTATTTAGATGCTTGATGCCGGCAAGACGACTATTGATTGATGCAGGTGTTTTGCAAATTTTAACATGCGCACCCTGCTGGTATAAATCGGGGGAATAACCTGGCATAGCCGACACCATGACGCTCCGCAATGGTGCAGGCGGATCCGGTATTGTATAACCTCTTTGACCATTGCCCCGTGAGTAGATTAACTTGACGACACAGTCCTGTTGACGATCAATAAGCTGTTCAAGATCTGCCAGCCAGGTTTTTTCAGGAACGACTGGCAAAGCCAGTGCATCGCAACCGTAATTAAAGCGTTGCAGGTGTTCGCGCCAGTAAATCAGCTGACCATTACGAAAAGCAATGGTTTCAAATAGACCATCACCATACTGAAAGGCCCTGTCATAAACAGGTATTGTATCTGAAGCCTGTCCATTAATAAGAATACGATTCATGATGTCTGCAATGCCAGGATCAGGCCCTTAGCCTTGGCCCGTGTTTCCGCCAGTTCATGTTGCGGGATCGAGTCTGCGACTATACCACCGCCGGCACGAAATGTAATTTCCTGCCCACGTCTAACCAGGGTGCGAATTAAAATATTTAAATCCATGCTGCCATCACGATTAAGGTAACCCAATGAGCCAGTATACGGACCTCGCTCAGCCTGTTCCAGTTCAGCCAGGATTTCCATGCAACGAACTTTAGGACAACCGGTAATGGTACCGCCGGGAAAAACAGCCTTAATAATCTGCCCCGGTGTAACACCCGGCTTTAATCTACCCCTGACATTAGAAACAATGTGATGAACATGTTTATAACTTTCCAGTGTCATAAGCTCATTGACTTCAACACTACCCGGCTCACAAATACGACCCAGGTCATTACGTTCAAGATCAATCAGCATAATATGTTCAGCACGTTCTTTTTTATGCGCCAGCAATTCTTCTGATAATGACTCATCCACACTATCATCATCTGAACGCGGCCGGGTACCTGCGATCGGGCGTGTCTGTATTTTATTGCCACGGACTTCAATCAATCGTTCCGGTGATGAACTGATAATGGCATTATCACCCATGGTCACCAGTGCATTATAAGGCCCCGGGTTTGACTGTGATAAAGACCGGAACACAGAAGCATGACTGACTGATGCAGAAATATTGCATTGCCATTGTCGTGACAGGTTAACCTGGAACACATCGCCTTCAACAATATAATTTTTTATCTGTTCAACCTGGTCAAGGTAAGTCTGGCTATCCTCTTCAACAAGATTATTAATAACAAATTCCTGCTGTAGATTATTGTTTGCATGACTACTCGCGGTAATATCTTCCAGCAAACTATCAAAACAGTCAGAAAAATCATTCTCACATACCAGGGTGGTTTGTTGTTTTAAATGATCATGAATAATTGCGACGGGGAAACGTGTTGCAAAGGCAACGGGAATATCACCTGGTGTATGAACCAGGTTTAAACTGGGTTCAATTTCTTCTGCCAGTTCATAACCAAGGTATAAAAACCAGCCGCCGTAAAAAGGTAGATCAGTCTGCACCTGATCAATATTATGTTGACTGAATTCTGTATCGAGTTGCTGTAAAAAAGATTCACCACGAATGGTCTGCTGGGGAAAGGCAAACAGGATATCATAACGGGCATCGGCATTACCCTGTGCCACACTGGCCAGCAGGTGAGGATAACGTTGCGGGTTAATCCCGTGCAGGGATAAAAGATCAGGAATGAATTCCAGGGTTCTGGTTTGAAAATAAGTTGTGCCCATTTCAATGGACCCTGGAATTTAAATGCTTATATTTTCTTGAACAGGATTGTTCCGTTGGTACCACCAAATCCAAACGAATTGGAAATGGCAACATCAATTTTCATATCCCGTGCGGTATTGGCCGTGTAATCCAGGTCACAGTCCGGATCCTGGTTTTCGATATTAATTGTCGGTGTTGATACCTGGTCAACCAGTGACATCACTGTAAACACGGCTTCTACACCACCGGCCGCACCCAACAGGTGGCCTGTCATGGATTTAGTCGATGTGACTGCGAGTTTGTAAGCATGATCACCAAAGGCAGCTTTTAATGCCAGGGTTTCACCAATATCACCCGCAGGTGTTGAAGTACCATGGGCATTAACAAAATCTACATCTTCAGTATTCAGACCCGCATCTTTAATCGCGTTGATCATACAGCGGGCGGCACCTTCACCACCTTCTGAAGGCTGAGTCATGTGATAGGCATCACCACTCATACCAAAGCCAGCCAGTTCGGCATATATTTTGGCACCACGGGCTTTGGCATGTTCATATTCTTCGAGTACCAGTACACCGGCACCATCACCCAGTACAAAACCATCACGGTCTTTATCCCATGGACGACTTGCAGTTTCTGGTGAATCATTTCGTTTTGATAAAGCGCGTGCCGAGGCAAAACCACCAATACCCAGGGGTGAAG
This sequence comes from Gammaproteobacteria bacterium, assembly GCA_029879605.1. Taxonomy (GTDB): domain Bacteria; phylum Pseudomonadota; class Gammaproteobacteria; order SZUA-229; family SZUA-229; genus JAPHQX01. The sequence continues at coordinate 1,353 of JAOUQA010000244.1, read as the reverse complement.
AGGCTTTTTCTGCACCGCCGGTTATCATCACATCGGCATCACCATAAGCGATGGTACGTGCAGCCTGACCAATACTGTGAGTACCTGTAGTACAGGCAGTTACAATCGCAATATTAGGACCCTTGATACCATACTTGATAGAGACATTACCTGAAATCATGTTAATGATTGAACCAGGAATCAGAAACGGTGAAATTTTTCTTGGACCACCACTGTCGAGTGCTTCCTTATTTTTCTCAATCATTGGTAGACCACCAATACCAGAACCAATCGAAACACCAATACGTTCAGCATTTTGATCTGTGATTTCAATACCTGAATCTTTAATCGCCTGGTCAGCTGCCGCAATACCGTAATGAATAAAGGTATCCATCTTTTTAACATCTTTTGATGTTAAGCCGTATTCGCTGGCATCAAAATTATCAACCGTACAAGCAAACTTGACAGAAAACTCTGTTGTATCAAATTCGGTGATAAGGGATGCACCGCTTTTACCGGCGATAATATTATCCCAGGATTGTTTTAGATTCAGACCAACAGGTGAAACAATGCCCAGGCCCGTTACAACAACTCGACGTTTAGCCAAGAAAGTTCTCCAGGTATATTGATTGGTGACAGCTACACATTATTAATGTGCAAACAAAATGATTGCAAAAAAACTAACAGGAAGGACAGACTAATGTCTGCCCTGCTAGTTATTCCAGATTATTGGTGAGTGTTAACGTAATCCAGAGCTTGCTGAACTGTAGTAATTTTTTCAGCTTCTTCGTCTGGAATTTCACACTCGAATTCTTCTTCCAGAGCCATTACTAACTCAACAGTGTCTAATGAATCTGCACCCAGATCATCAACGAAAGAAGCCGCATTAGTGACTTCATCTTCTTTAACACCTAACTGTTCTACAACGATTTTACGCACGCGTTCTTCAACACTGCTCATGTTAAGTTTCCTCTTTGTTCGAATTAATTGAGCTGCGGCGTATTTTAGAGAATTACGCCACAGCTTGCCAGTTAATTTTTAGATAAAATAAATGCCGTATAATATCATATATAACAATAAGTTAAAACAACTACTTAATGTTATACGCAAGATTAAGGCATATACATTCCACCATTTACATTGATAGTTTCGCCCGTAATGTAGGCTGCTTCCGGTGACGCAAGGAAGGCAACGGCATTGGCAATGTCCGTCGGATCACCCAGTCTATTCAATGGAATCTGCTTAATCAGGGCCTCTCTTTGCTCTTCAGGCAAGGCCCGTGTCATGTCAGTATCGATAAAACCGGGAGCCACTGTATTAACAGTAATATTGCGTGAACCAATCTCTCTTGCCAGTGATTTGCTGAAGCCCATA
>JAOUQA010000243.1 GCA_029879605.1 Gammaproteobacteria bacterium | reverse complement strand
TTTACCAATTTTATCCATAACTGAATCACAGGCATCCAGGCACAGGGCACAGGTAATACAGCCCTCTTGTTGACCATTACGAATGTCTATACCTGTCGGGCATACTGCAACACACTGGTTACAGGAAATACAGTCGCCATTGCCTTCAACCGTATTACCTTTGGTTAGTTTACCCCGTGGTTCACCACGTTTTATATCATAGGTAGGCAGGATGGTCTGGGTGTCATACATAACGCCCTGGATACGTGCATAGGGACATAACCAGAAGCAGGTTTGCTCGCGCATAAAGCCGGCGAGTATGTAGGTACCCATGGTAAACATCAGCACGGAAATCCAGGCAGCCATGCTGGCTTCAAGGGTGAAATATTTTACCCAGATATCATAGGCATCGGTAAACCAGGTGGTAAAAGCTATACCAGTGAGTACACCAATTAACAGCCAGAGAAAATGTTTAGTGGCTTTGATGCGAATCTTTTGCCAGTTCCAGGGAGCTTTATCCAGTTTGTGGCGTTTAGCAGGAGAGCCTTCAAGCTTTTCTTCAATATAGGTATAAATATCTGTCCAGATTGTTTGAAAACAGAAATAGCCACAAAATACCCGCCCGGCTATGGAGGTAACAGCAGCCAGCATTATGGCAAAAAATAACAGTATCATGGCCAGTAACCAGACATCCTGGGGCATGATGGTAATATCAAAAATATGAAATTTACGATTGGGAATATCAAACAGGACAGCCTGTCGATCACCCCAGCGTAAGTAGGGGCCAAGAAAATAAATTAACCAGACGGTTGAGGTAAGCCACTTGATGGTGCGAAAACGACCGGGCATACGCTTGGCATGAATAACCTCTTCACCGGTATTCACATGCCAGAAGCTGGCTTCTTCATAAAGTTCTTCAACGCTTGACTGATCGATCTGTGTCACTTTATCCACTATAGATACTCATAACCGGCTGCGTGTCATATCGACTTAACGGGTAGTTGAACCTGCTGTATTTAGTCAAATTTAAACCCGGCATTGTAACATGTATAAGTAATCTCTAATTAACTTTTAATGTTTGAAGCAATAAAAAAGGGGGCTTAATGCCCCCTTGTTTAGTGCAGTTTTAATCTTCTGATTGTGTTGTATTCATGAGTTTACTAATACGAACCGTTAACACGGCGCCGACAATAATAGTACCCACAACACTCAGAATTGCTGCAATGGCTGTTGCATCCATTGATTACTCCAGGGGATGAGTGGGGCACGGTTGTGCCCCGGTTAAACGAAAAAGATTAAAGCTTACTGACCACCGCCCAGCTTATGTACATAAACTGCCAGTTTCTTGATGTCAGTATCAGAAAGCTTGGTGCCACCAAAGGCAGGCATAACTGCATTACGTGTTTTAGCATCCACTGGATCATTTACGCCGTGCATAATAGTGTGCTTCACACTGTATAACTGATCTTTTGCAACGAATCGATAAATACTGTCAGTCAGGTTAACCGAGCCCATAATCGTCATGCCTCGTGCATCAATACCATGACAGCCAGCGCAACCTTTTTCCAGATACAGTGGATTGCTGGCTACATTGCCAGCCAGGATAGCTTCAGCCAGTTGATCAGCTTCTGCACTACTTACCATGGCGGCCTGTGCAGGCATCATAGCCTGACGACCAATCGTAATTGACTCGACAATGTTTTCAATCGCACCGCCATATAACCAGTCATCATCTGCCAGTACAGGGTAGCCTACATTGCCCTGACCACCTGCACCATGACAGGCTGAGCAATTATCACCAAACAGTACCTTGGCTGAACGAACAACGTAGTTGGACATTTCTTCATCAGACAGGATGGCTGCTGCCGACATATCCTTTAATTTATTTTCAAAAGGTGCGCGTACTTCTTCAATGGCTTTTAAGTCTTCACGGTATTCCTGTAGTGAAGTCCAGCCCAGAACACCTTTGGTTGCTGTTGTTAGCAGGGGCCACGCGGGATACAAGATGCAGTAAATTACTACAAAGATCCAGCTTGCATGGAAACCAATACGCCACCAGGTAGGGGGCTCATTGAGTAGCTCACGTAAACTGTCGTCCCACACATGTCCGGTGTTATTTTCACCGGGAAATGGATTATTTTCGTCACTCATTATTTAGTGTCCTCCGAATCATTATCGTCTTCTTCCAGTGGAATATGACGCATGGATTCAAGTTTCTCTTTATTCTTTGGATGAAATACATGTACATAGGCCCAGATCATTAACACAAAAACCCCAACGGTAATGATCATGCCTGCCCAGTCATTCAGGGTCATAGCTGCCCAGTCTGTTTGGAAGTATTCCAGCATTATTAACGGTAGTCCTTGCTCTCGTCGAACTTAACCATGGTTCCCAGAACCTGCAGGTAAGCAACCATTGCCTGCATTTCGCTCTTGTTAGCAACGGCATCTCTGGTGCTTGCAATGTCTGCATCGGTATAAGGTACACCGACTATTCGCATAGCGTTCATGGTTTTTTCCAGGCGTTCCCCGTCAATGCCGTTCTTTTCCAGCCATGGATAATTAGGCATAACCGATTCCGGAACAACATCACGTGGTGCACGCAAATGACGAATATGCCAGTCATCAGAGTACTTGCCACCGACACGAGCCAGGTCAGGACCGGTACGTTTTGAGCCCCACTGGAAGGGGTGATCGTACATAGATTCTGAAGCCAGTGAATAATGACCATAACGTTCTTTTTCATCACGGAATGGACGTATCATCTGTGAGTGACAGGTGTAACAACCTTCACGTAGATAAATATCACGTCCAGCCAGTTCAAGAGGTGTATAGGGACGAACACCATCACCGGGTTGCCAGTCACTCAGTGACTGACCTTCCTGGCGTTGCCACAGTACTTCTTTATGCTGGTTATGTTCCATGGTTTCATCGAGATAAAACAGGGGAACGATTTCTACCAGGCCGCCAACGGTTAATAGTAAGGCCGTTGCAATCAGCATAGCGAACACGTTACGTTCAATTTTATCCTGTAATTTAGTTGAATGGATTTTGTCTGCCATTGTTCTTATTCTCCTACCGTTAGGCCGTTGCTGTAGCAGGGCTTGTGCGAGAAGCCGTTGCCTGACGGATCGTCATAATCGTGTTGTAAAGCATTACCGCACCACCGGCCCAGTAAATCAGACCACCCACAGCACGCATGGCGTAGTAGGGGTGCATGGCTGCTACAGATTCAGCAAAGGTGTAGGATAGAGTTCCGAACTCGTCGTAGTCTCTCCACATCAGACCCTGCATGATACCTGATACCCACATGGCGATGATGTAGATAACCGCACCCACTGTGGCTAACCAGAAATGCAGGTTAACCAGCTTGGCAGAGTACATTTCTGTATTCCACAGTTTCATGATCATGTGGTACAGAGCACCGGCGGCAACCATAGCTACCCAGCCTAAAGCACCTGAGTGAACGTGACCAATTGTCCAGTCAGTGTAATGAGACAGGGCATTGACAGTCTTCGCTGACATAACCGGGCCTTCGAAGGTCGACATGGCATAGAATGCCAGTGACACGATTAAGAAACGCAATACATAGTCAGTACGTAATTTGTCCCATGCGCCTGACAGGGTCATCATACCGTTAACCGCGCCACCCCATGATGGAATGATCATCGCCAGTGATACTGCTGCACCTAGTGAGCCGGTCCAGTCGGGCAGTGCTGTGTACTGAAGATGATGAGCACCCAACCAGACATAACCAAAGGTCAGTGCCCAGAAATGGATAACAGAAAGACGATATGAGAAAACAGGGCGATTTGCCTGTTTGGGTACGAAGTAGTACATGATACCGAGGAAACCGGCCGTCAGGTAAAAACCTACCGCGTTATGACCGTACCACCACTGAATCATGGCATCCTGAACACCGGAATAAACCGAGTAGGACTTGAACAGGCTCACTGGAATTGCCAGGCTGTTTACCACATGCAGGTAGGTGATCATGATGATCATCGACAGGAAGAACCAGTTAGACACATATATATGTGATGTCTTACGTGTTGCCAGGGTCATAAT
>JAOUQA010000242.1 GCA_029879605.1 Gammaproteobacteria bacterium | reverse complement strand
AAACAGGGGGCCTTCTTTATTTATATGGCGGACCGGACGGGACTCGAACCCGCGACCTCCGGCGTGACAGGCCGGCATTCTAACCAGCTGAACTACCGGTCCGAAGTGGTGGGTGGTGAGGGATTTGAACCCCCGACATTCGCCTTGTAAGGGCGACGCTCTACCAACTGAGCTAACCACCCACTGTTAAGCGGGCGCTAGTTTACTGTATCTTTTAACGCTTTACCAGGCTTAAATGCAGGAACATTTGCAGCCGCAATCTGAATCTCTGCGCCTGTCTGAGGATTACGACCCGTACGGGCTGCACGTTTACGTACCAGGAAAGTTCCAAAACCAACGATAGTCACCTGATCGTTATTTTTTAAGGCATTACCAACCGAAGTAATTAATGCATCAAGAGCCTTTCCAGAATCAGCTTTTGAAAGCCCAGAGTTCTCAGCAATAGCGTCGACAAGTTCAGATTTATTCATTCTTTGTTCCTTATTTCAGGTAGTATTATTTAGAAACGTGGTAATTCTAAAATATTAAAATTGTATTTAAATTGAAATCTCGATCTCTATAAGTACCCCAGTTAGATCGAGTAAATTGCGGACATATGATTTTAATTGCACTCGCAGCGATTTTATACCAGTCCTAAAACTGCCCTGTCAATGGCTTTTTACTATAAATCACCAAGTTGTGCGCTGATTAAATGATGTCAAGACGTTTTTTTAAAAAAAACAGCTAAAAATAACATTTTTTACTCTACATTACGGCTTGTTTAACTAAGAAAAATTTATAGACGCATTATAAAAATAATTCATGGCTATCGCTAAAATCTATGAATATTCCCGTATTAAACAACTTTAATATTAACTTTAATTAATTTATTAAATAAAAAAGCGAAGTATCTAAAATACTTCGCTTTTTTATAGTTAATGAAAAAATTATTTAATGATGCCGTAATGAATCAGACTTTTTATCAGACTTTTTCTTGCCTTTAGTCGACTTCTGATCAGTACTGGCAATATTGTTATCCAGAGGTGTCGGCATATACTGTAACGCTACTTCAAGCACTTCATCAATCCATCTCACTGGCTTAATATCCAGTTTATTCAGTACCGTCTCCGGAATCTCAGCCAGATCTTTACGATTTTCTTCCGGAATCACCACAGTCTGTATTCCACCGCGATGAGCAGCCAGTAATTTCTCTTTCAGACCACCAATCGGTAATACCTCACCTCGCAAGGTAATCTCACCCGTCATCGCCACATCGGCTCGCACCGGAATGCCTGTCAGGGCCGATACAAACGCTGTACACATTCCAATACCTGCACTTGGGCCATCCTTAGGGGTGGCACCTTCAGGCACATGAATATGTATATCCTTATCCTCATGGAAATCGGCTTTAAGCCCCAGTGTCGATGCCCGGCTACGAACAACTGTCATAGCTGCCTGAATGGATTCCTGCATAACTTCTCCCAGCTGCCCTGTATAGGAATGTTTTCCCTTACCATCCATTACCACAGCTTCGATACTCAGTAACTCGCCACCCACTTCAGTCCACGCCAGGCCTGTCACCTGTCCTACCTGGTCATTCTCTTCAGCCAGACCATAACGGAAACGTTTAACACCCAGGTATTTCTCGAGGTTGTCCGATGTTACAGAAACCTTTTTGTCAGTCTTCTCAAGCAGCACATCTTTAACCACTTTACGACATACCTTGGCCAGTTCACGCTCAAGATTACGTACTCCGGCCTCTCGGGTATAAAGTCGAATAATATCCAGAATAGCCTCTTCAGCTACTTCTACTTCAGTTTCTTTAAGACCATTGTTCTTAAGCTGCTTGGGCAACAGGTAGCGAACAGCGATATTCAGTTTTTCATCTTCCGTATAACCGGGAATACGAATCACTTCCATACGATCCATTAATGCCGGCGGAATATTCATGCTGTTGGAGGTTGCAATAAACATCACATCAGACAAATCGAAATCAACTTCCAGGTAGTGATCACCAAAAGTATGATTCTGCTCGGGATCTAGCACTTCAAGCAGAGCTGAAGCAGGGTCACCTCTGAAGTCCTGGGCCATTTTGTCAATTTCATCCAGCAGGAACAGTGGATTACGAGTTCCAACCTTTGTCAGGTTCTGAATCACCTTACCAGGCATTGAGCCAATATAGGTACGACGGTGACCTCGAATTTCTGCTTCGTCCCTGACACCACCCAGTGCCATGCGACTAAATTTACGGTTGGTGGCTTTGGCAATTGAACGTCCCAATGACGTTTTACCTACCCCGGGAGGACCAACTAAACAGAGAATAGGCCCTTTAAGTTTTTTAACTCTTTGCTGAACAGCAAGATATTCAAGAATACGTTCTTTAACTTTTTCCAGGCCATAATGATCTTCATCCAGTACCGCTTCAGCTTCTGCCAGGTCATTACGAATTTTACTGCGTTTCTTCCATGGGCAACCTACCAGGGCATCAATATAGTTGCGCACGACGGTTGCTTCAGCTGACATTGGAGACATCATTTTAAGTTTGTTCAACTCAACCTGGGCTTTCTTATTCGCTTCTTTGCTCATACCCGCAGTATCAATTTTCTTCTGCAGGTCTTCAATTTCATTCGGTGCATCATCCATTTCACCCAGTTCTTTCTGAATCGCTTTCATTTGCTCATTCAGATAATATTCGCGCTGACTCTTTTCCATCTGCTGTTTAACACGACCACGAATACGTTTTTCGATTTGCAGTAAATCAATCTCAGCTTCAATCATGCTAAGTAAATATTCAAGGCGTTTATGTACATCCGAGATACCCAGAATTTTCTGCTTTTCTTCAATCTTTAACGACATATGTGCTGCAATGGTATCGGACAAACGTGCTGGGTCATCAATGCCTGCCAGCGAGGTCAAAATTTCAGGTGGAACTTTTTTATTCAGTTTAACGTACTGATCAAACACACCCAGAATTGAACGGGAAAGCACTTCCAGTTCACGTGGATTTTCCGGTTCCTTATCTTCGATCACGGTGTAATCTGCAGTAAAAAACTCATGGTTCTCAAAGAGTCCATTGACTACAGCACGCTGACTACCCTCAACTAGAACCTTGATGGTTCCATCAGGTAATTTAAGTAACTGCAAGATAGTTGATAAGGTTCCAATATCATGTACATCATTGATACCGGGGTCATCTATCTCTGCACTTTTCTGCGCTACCAGTAAAATTTGCTTATCAGTATTCATGGCAGCATCCAGTGCCTGAATTGATTTATCACGACCGACAAACAATGGGATAACCATATGGGGGTAGACAACAACATCTCTCAGAGGTAAAACAGGAATTTTACCGTCTTCAATAATAATCTTATTATCTTCTGAGCCAGTTAGCTCTAATTCTTTATCTTTATCTTGATCAGACACAATCTCAACCTCGAATGATTTGTACAAATTAATGACAAACCAGATTTATACTGTTGATTATCAAATGGGGGTAAATCAATCCAGTTCAAGGTACCACATACATTTAATGTGTCAGCTTGGCCAGTTATTTACATCATTTGCGTGTTATTGTTAAATAGTATTACGTTTAGAACATAAAAAAGCCGTGCATATTGCAAGGCTTTAATTAATCATTTGATGAAGCTGATTTTTTAGTTTCACCACTACTTTCGTATACCAGGTATGGCTTTGCCTCGCCTTCAATCACTGCCTCATCCATAACCACCTTGGTCACATTATCAATAGAAGGCAATTCATACATAGTTTCCAGCAAGGTATTTTCGAGAATTGTTCTCAACCCACGTGCACCGGTTTTTCTCTCCATTGCTTTCCTGGCAACAGCTCGTAATGCATCTTCGCGGAATTCCAGCTCACAATCTTCCATTTCAAACATTTTCTGATACTGCTTGGTTAATGCATTTCTTGGCTTGGTAAGTATGGTAATCAACGCCTCTTCATCAAGCTCTTCCAATGTTGCAACTACTGGTAAACGACCAACAAACTCCGGTATTAATCCATAACGAATTAAATCATCTGCTTCCAGGTCAATTAAAAGTTCACCGGTTGATTTTTTAGTATCTTTGCTTCGAAC
>JAOUQA010000241.1 GCA_029879605.1 Gammaproteobacteria bacterium | reverse complement strand
CCTGGGCCGCGGGTACTATCAACAACTTTATTGCGCCTGAGTTTGGCAAACAGCTGTTCAAGATAAGAAAGTGAAATTTCCTGACGTGCAGAAATATCAGCCAGTGATACCGGGCCATTTCCCTGGTGGAATGATAAATCCAGTACAGCAGTGACTGCATAACGCCCTTTTGAAGTAAGTCTCATACCTGCTCTCTCTTAATGTAAGCAGCAAGCAGTATAATCAATTCCGAGTATTTTAGTCAAGTATTATATATTAAATACAGATAATCTAAATATCTGATTTTCAAGATTTTTCAGTCTTGTTCTCAGCCTCGGTGTGAATCTCAAGTTCAGGTAATTCAGGTATTTGCAGATCATCCAGCTCAGATCCCAGCGCTTTTAGCGCCGCACACATGGTTTCCATTTTCTCATCCATGATATGAATATGATCCAGCATACAGTTAATTGCGGTAGCTACAGGGTCAGGGGCATCCTGGGTTGCACCGTAAGCACTGAAGCCCATTTTTTGGGCCGTAGCCGCCCGCTGTTTTTCTTTTTCATCTTTACGATGCTCGACCACACGACCCGGAACCCCGACAACGGTGGCATCTTCAGGCACGTCATGGGTAACTACCGCATTGGATCCAATCCTGGCGCTTTCTCCAATGATAATGGGGCCAAGTACCTTGGCACCGGCACCGACAACCACATTATTTTTCAAGGTTGGATGACGTTTACCTTTTTCCCAACTGGTTCCACCCAGGGTAACGCCATGATAAAGAGTACAATCATCACCAATTTCTGCTGTTTCACCAATCACTACACCTGTGCCATGATCAATAAAAAAACGTTCGCCGATCTGTGCACCCGGGTGTATTTCTATACCCGTATACCAGCGAACGATATTGGATAATACACGCGCCAGCCATTTCAAATTCATCTTCCACATGCCATGACTCAGGCGATGGAAGATCACGGCATGAACGCCTGGATATGTAGTAATAACCTCAAATGTTGTCCTGGCAGCCGGGTCACGGTCAAAAACACACTTGATATCATCACGTATCGATTTAATCAAAGATGGCACGAATTAATCCTTAATAGATTCAATTTGTTTTAGTTTAACTGAAATCACTCGAATGCTAAAAATTTTTAATGAATTCTTTTAGCCGGCTAACTGCTTCTTCAAGCACAGGAACAGGACGGGTATAAGCAAACCGGACATGTTTGCCGGCTTCAAATTCACCAAAATCAATACCGGGCGTAATAGCGACACCTGCCTCTTCCAGCAACTGGTTAACAAAGGTAAATGAATCATCCGTAAATGCGCTACAGTTTGCATAAATATAAAATGCCCCACGCGGTTTTACTGCGACCTCAAAACCAGCCGCCTGCAAAGCGGGTAGCAAATAATCACGTCGACGTTGAAACTCTTCCCGACGTTGTTCAAGAATGGCCAGGGTTTTATCACTGAATGCTTCGATGGCCGCGTACTGAGACAGGGTTGGTGAAGCCAGGAAAATATTCTGTGCCAGTCTATCAACTGCATCAACATAAGCTTCAGGCACCACCATCCAGCCCAGCCGCCAGCCCGTCATACCAAAATACTTGGAAAAACTGTTAATCACGAATGCGTTCCGGGTTAATTCAAGAGACGTATAATCTTCTGCTTCATAGCTCAATCCCTGGTAAATCTCATCAATTAACAGGACACCCTTTTTCTGCCCAATGATATTAATCATGGCCTGCATATCATCACGTTCAATAATCGTTCCTGTGGGATTAGCCGGCGAAGCAACCATGGCTGCAACCGTTTTGTCTGACCAGTATTGATTAATACTATCGACCGATAACTGAAAACTGGTTTCGGCTGTCACTGGAATACTGATACTTTTGCCATCCAGTAAACGTACAAAATGCCGATTACATGGATAACCCGGATCCGTCATTAAAACTTCGTCACCGGGATTAATCAGTACTGATAATGCCAGCTGTAATGCACCCGAAGCACCCGGAGTAATGATGATTTGCTCAACTGGCACAGTAACTTTAAATCGAGATAAATAATAATCCGCAATTTTCTGTCGCAATTCGATTAGACCAATCGCAGAAGTATAATGCATCTGTTTTTTATCCAGTGCATCATGGGCAACATTTAAAATAGTTTCCGGGGTTGAAAAATCCGGTTCACCCACTTCAAGATGAATAATTGACCGCCCTGCTGCCTCCAGTTCCCTGGCCCTGGCGAGCAAATCCATGACATAAAATGGCCTGATATCATTCATACGTTTTGCCAGTTGAATAAAAGACATCGTTAAACCCTTTGTTATGTAATCATATACATTTAAACTATACTCAGCCCGACCAACACAAAACGTGAGTAACCGTGAAAGACTATAAACTGTTTTTTATTATAACGATTTTAATTTCATTTTTTATCAGCTATACACCAGCGTATGCTTTTCCAAGACACAATCCAGTTCCTGGTGGGCTAGCACTAATACCAATCAATACCGATTTACAGCCTAAAGTCTATTTCAATAAAAAGCCAGTTGCTATTATTTCGGATCAATCGAAATCCTATGCCATGGTAGGAATCCCGTTAACCACCAGTGCGGGTAAACAATCCGTGCAGATCAAATGGCCAGACAACAGCACTGAAAACCGTGAATTTATTGTTCAACCAAAAACCTACCAGGCCCAGTACTTAACCATAAAAAACAAACGCAAAGTAAACCCGAATGCACAGGACATGGAACGCATAAGCAAAGAACGGGTACGTAAAAACAAAGCTAAAAAACTCTGGTCCAACCAGGATGTCAATGCCAACTTTCTAACACCGGTACAGGGTCGAGTTAGTAGTATTTTTGGTTTGCGTCGCTTTTTTAACGAACAGCCCAGGCGTCCCCATTCAGGTCTTGATATTGCTGCACCGGAAGGCACACCCATCATGGCAATAGAAAATGGCCGGGTTATTGAAGCCGGTGACTTTTTCTTCAGTGGCAATATGGTTTATCTCGATCATGGCCAGGGGGTCATCAGTCTTTATGCCCATATGCATCAAATCAATGTCAAAGTTGGCGATATGATTAAAAAAGGACAGGTTATCGGCACAGTTGGCGAAACCGGTCGTGTTACCGGCCCTCACCTGCATCTTGGCATCTATGTCAACCAGACACTGGTTGACCCGGTATTTTTACTCCCAGAACAGAAAAAACAGACTAAATAGGCACAAGCTGACGGAAAGACTTGCGAAATGGCTCAATTTATTGATAATTGTGCCGCAAGTTTCCTTAAGAGAATTTGAATGGCAAAAGAAGAAGCAATACAAATGGATGGTACGGTAGTTGAAACACTGCCAAATACCATGTTCCGCGTTGAACTTGAAAATGGTCACATCGTGACAGCTCATATTTCAGGCCGCATGCGTAAACACTATATCCGCATTATGACCGGTGACCAGGTTACTGTAGAACTCACTCCCTATGACCTGAATAAAGGTCGTATTGTTTACCGGGCAAAATAGCAAATACCAGATCACATAAAATAAGGCCGTGAATTTCACGGCCTTATTTATTTACAGTTAGTTTTTTTGAACGAAAGACTTAACTGGTTGCGCTTTCCTTTTCCATAACTTCAATTTCCAGTTCATCAGAGGCTGTATTTAAAGTCACCCTGACAACACCACCTTTACTTAGTCGACCAAACAGCAATTCATCAGCCAGTGGGCGTTTAAGATGTTCCTGGATAACCCTTGCCATGGGACGCGCACCCATCTTAGGATCATAACCTTTTCTTGCCAGCCAGCTACGAGCATCATCTTCTATCATCATTGACACACGCTTTTCTTCCAGTTGATGTTCAAGTTCAATAATAAACTTGTCCACCACATTGGTAATAGTACGTTCATCCAGTGGTTTAAACTGAATAATGCCATCAAGACGATTTCTGAATTCTGGCGTAAACAGGCGCTTAATTTCTTCCATACCATCGGTTTCATGATCCTGCTCCGTAAAGCCCATGGAACGTCTACCCATAATCTGCGCACCTGCATTGGTCGTCATAACAACTATGACATTACGAAAATCTGTTTTACGACCATTGGTATCTGTCAATG
>JAOUQA010000240.1 GCA_029879605.1 Gammaproteobacteria bacterium | reverse complement strand
GTAATGAAAATGATGGAACAGTAATATCTAATGCTGCACAGGAAATGAATTTTGACGAATGGGTGGCATTTTGCTTTTCAGACCGGCAGGAGATAATGCATATCTCAAATGCACAAACACGTTTTCTTAGTGTTGCCTATCGACAAAAGCCACTGATGCGCAGAAAGTCGCATATTATAGAATTCGATGTGCATCAGGCTATTCGTAATATCGAAAGTGTCCCGCTTCTGGCCAGAACGGAATTTTTTAATGAGGATGTTAGCCGCTTTCCAGAGATATTACAGCAATATGGGATAGAGTTTAAATTTACTAATATAGCACCGCAAAATATTACGAATAACAATCATCATAAATCTATAGATGAGAGAATCGAAGACTTAAAAGGGCTGCTATCTGATGATAATTATCAAAAATTAGTGCAGGCTAATGAGCAGGATTTGTATATTTTTGATTATGTGTCGTGTTTGATCGAAAGAAGAGCGGGTTAGGTTATTGATGAAAATTGATCAACAAAAAATGATTATAACTTTATGAGTACAAGTGCGCAGCGATTTTTTGGGGATGTGATGAGTAGCTCTCTGCAGCGTAACTATTTGTTATGGATGCTTTTTCTCCTGTTGGCATTAAATGTTGTATTGTTTTCGTACTTTAATGCATTGCCGTATGTGAAATCTGATGGATGGCGTTTTATTGATATTTATTTAATCCCGTGGGAAGAAGGTACATTAGGGCTTTCTGGTTTTTTTCAAGATCACCATCCTGCGCCGTTAGTCGCGAGTCTCTTTATTGTTAATGCGGAATTATTTGGACTTCGAATGGATTACGAAGCGATGTTCGGCGTACTATTTATAGTGTTAACTGCTTTTGTTTTGGTAAGGGAGATGAAAAAAGGTGCAGTTGATCGATTGAGTATAATCGCAGTAGCTTTGATAAGTATGAGCTTGGTAAGTGTGAATATCTATACATGGTCACTTGTAACAATTGCTTATATACCAGGTTTGTTCGGGCTTTTGGTGGTTATTTACATTAATCGAATAGCAGGTAGAAAAATTGAAACACGCGATCTGTTTATATTAACAGGCTGGCTTATTTTGTTTTTGTTGATTTTTGGAGATGTTGCGAAAACGATATTAGTGCCAATTGTAGCTGTATATGTTTTTAGTGCGATTATTGAAAAAAAGGTGGATTATTTAAAAATAATAGCAGTAATAATTGTAGCCGTATTACTGAATAGCGAAGCGCTTGATGTATTAGGAGTGCATGGTTCGTATGCTGAAACAATGATACAGGGCGACTTGTCAGGTAGAATTGTTGACAACTTTGATAATTTTCTGATCTATATCGGTATAGGTCTTATGTCGTCATGGGTTAATTTGGCTAGTTTTTCGAAATATTTTGAATTGAGTGCCCATGCAGTAGAGGTTGCAGGGTTGGTTGTGCTGGCGATTTATTTTGTCACATGTGTTTTTTACTATCAGTCAAAAATATACGAAAAGACCAAAATGCCAATAATATTAATTGGAGTAGGGCTGTTGGCCGCTGTTTCAGGCTGGGTATTCAGATACAACCCTGAGTTGCAACAACCAATTGCAGCGAATGTGCCAAGGTACTATATGCTGTACTCTTTCAGTTTGGTGGGTGTTGTCTGGGTATGGGCTGAATATATTAAAAAGCGTACTGCTGCGCGGTTATTTGGATGGGCTTTTGTAATAGTATTGATTTGTTCACATACTGCTGCGATGTTTAATGGATGGAGTACATCGAAGTATATCAGGAAGGGTATAGTTAACGTAAGTGAGATTATGCTTGCTCACGGTAATGAAGATTTTAGTAAAGCTCTACCAAAGTATGTAACTGGGAATAATTATCCAGAGCCATACAAAAAAGGCATAAAATATCTAAAGGATAATAAACTGAATGTTTTTTCTGAAGATGATTTACTTGAGAAGTACAGAAAATAAGTGTTTGGAGAGCTTGTGGAAAAAAAAGTAGCTATATTGCAGTCTAATTATATTCCCTGGAAGGGGTATTTTGACATGATTGCCGCGGTTGGTGAGTTTATTCTCTATGATGACATGCAGTATACAAAACGTGACTGGCGTAATCGTAACCAGATCAAAACACCGCAGGGTGTTAAGTGGTTGTCAGTCCCGGTTCGTGTAAAAGGCAAGTATCACCAGAAGATTAAAGACACCGAGATTGATGGTACAGAATGGGCGGCTAAACATTGGGGGTCATTGGCCCAGAATTATCGTCAATCGCCTTGTTATAAGGAAATCGCTGATTGGCTTGAGCCACTATATATATCGCAAACTTATACTCATATTTCTGAGTTAAATCGCCATTTTATAGAGGCGATATGTGATTACCTTGGTATTAATACTGTGATAAGTAGTTCTTCGGACTACTCTCTATTAGAAGGCAAGACTGAGCGGTTGGCTGATTTATGTGCTCAGGCAGGTGGTACTGAATACATCTCAGGTCCTGCGGCTAAAGATTACATCGATGAAGATGTCTTTATTAATCAAGGTATAAAGTTGACCTGGTTTGATTATTCAGGCTACCCTGAATACCCGCAACTTTTTGGTGAATTTACTCATGGAGTTACTATACTTGATTTGTTATTCAACTGTGGAAAAGATGCGTCCCGTTATATGAAGAATGTGAATCCATGAAACTTTCAATCGTAAGTACAATGTATCAATCATCGTCTTACTTGGTGGAGTTCTCTAGACGGATTGAAGAGGTGGTAAAAAAAATCACCAGCGATTATGAATTGATTTTTGTCAACGATGGTTCGCCAGATGATTCTCTTGATGTTGCACTTAAACTTCAATCTGAGAACTCTAAGATCCAGGTTGTCGATCTTTCACGTAATTTTGGTCATCATGCTGCGATTGTTGCAGGCATTGAGAGCGCAAAAGGCGATTATGTCTTTCTTATAGACTGTGATTTGGAAGAGCAGCCGGAATGGTTGCCTATGTTTTATCAGGAAATAGTAGATTCTGATGTCGATGTTGTTTTTGGCGTCCAGGATAAACGGGTGTCATCATGGGCTTCAAATTTTGCGGGTTCTCTATTCTGGAAGTCGCTGAATGTTATGTCAAATGTAAAAATTCCACGTGATCCAATGACATGTCGCCTGATGAATAGGACATATGTAGATGCACTTTTAAGTATAGGCGACAGGGTTTTGTATCTTGCAGGTGTCTTTGCATGGGCAGGGTTTAAACAGAAGCCGCTATATTTAGTTAAAACACCTAGACCTGAGCATCATAAATCCACATACAATCTTCCTCGTAAGCTGTTGCAAGTTGTGGATTCATTTTCCTCGTTTAGCGTGGCGCCGTTATCTCTAGTGTTTATAATGGGGTTGTCTATTTGGATTGCTTCTATTTGTTACGGTGCGTACCTGTTATTTCAAAAAATAGTTGAGCCCGAGATGGTTCTGTCTGGTTTTACTTCGATAATGCTCTCAGTCTGGTTTTTAGGTGGGTTTATAATTGTTGCGCTTGGAATAATTGGGCTTTATGTTGCAAAAATATTCCAGGAAGTCAAAAGTCGTCCATTGTATATTGCAAAAAGAATCTATAAAGGAGATGAAAGTGAGTGAGAGATTGAATAGCTATGTCGGTGCCTATGGTGAAGATTTCGATTACGCGTTTGATAACGAGGTAATATTGAATTGGTATCCACGGAGAATAATTAAGCTGACAAATAGTGATAGTAGGGCGCTGGAACTGGGTGTTGGCCATGGCTACACATGTAATCATTTTTCAGAATTTTATAAGCAATATTCTGTAATAGATGGTTCAGAATCTGTTTTAGAAAAATTCAAACAACAATATCCAGAATCAAAGGCAGAGGTGATTTTATCTTATTTCGAGAGTTTCGATACAGATCAAATATTTGATGTAATAATTATGGGGTTTGTTCTTGAGCATGTTGATGACCCTGCCCTCATTCTGAATCATTTCAAGAAATATATTGCGCCTAATGGTCGCTGTTTTATAGCTGTGCCGAATGCGGAGTCGTTGCATCGTCGATTTGGGCATGAGGCTGGGTTGCTTCCTGATATGTCAGTTCTCGGTAGTGGCGATCAT
>JAOUQA010000239.1 GCA_029879605.1 Gammaproteobacteria bacterium | reverse complement strand
GACATTAGGAAACCACCCCTTTTACAAATTAAACCTGTGTATTAATTAAAATAAAGTATTAGGTTGTTTCGCTGATTTTTGAATTCCGTATAAGAAGTACTGATAGATAAACCATTTATATTTTTTTATTGTTTTTATCTGGTTTCAGAATCCGGTAATCATATCAGTTTATGAACAAATGTCATAATTTTTTCTTTATCAATCTTAACAAGCCTTAATCCCAGTAGACACATCAGGCACAGAAGGAATATTAGAGGCTGGTAATAATCAGCCTTGATCATCAGAAAATAATGCACCATCACCAGAATTGATATGAAATACACAATTTTATGTAATCGCTGCCAGCCTTTTTTTAGCCGACGAATCATATAGTTATTCGATGTCAATGCGAGCGGTAATAACAAAAGTAAGGATACAAAACCTATGGTAATAAACGGACGCTTGAGAACATCCTCAATTATTTCAGCCACATTAAAACCGTGATCAAACCAGATAAAAGCCAGGCCATGCAGACAGGCATAAAAAAACACATACAGCCCCAGCATTCTACGAAAACGCAGTAGAGAGCCCCAGCCGGTTACGTCTCTTAATGGTGTAATCGACAGGGTGATGAGTAAAAAATAAAGCGCCCAGTCACCCAGGGTTCGGATAATAGTTTCAACCGGATTAACACCCAGCACCTGATAAAAAGCACCGTACACCAGGTAAGCCAGGGGCAATAAACATAAACAGAAAACAAAAAACTTTTTATACGCCATATGCCTAAAAGTATTTTGTTAAATCCATGCCGGTATAGAGACTGGCAACCTGCTCACCATAACCGTTGAATAACTGTGTTGGTATTTTGGGCTCCCAGAACGGCCTGCCGATACGGCGTTCTGTTTTCTGACTCCAGCGGGGATGATCAACTGACGGATTTACATTGGAATAAAAACCATACTCCTTAGGTGCAGTCTTATTCCAGGTACATACCGGCTGCGTTTCTGTAAAACGAATTTTGACAATCGACTTGATACTTTTGAAACCGTATTTCCAGGGCACCACCAGTCGCAACGGCGCACCATTTTGATTAGGCATGGTTTTACCGTACAGCCCCACTGCCATCAGTGTCAGGGGATTCATTGCCTCGTCCATCCGCAATCCTTCTGTATAGGGCCAGTGTAAAACCCGGCGTTTCTGACCCGGCATACGCTCCGGATCATACAGGGTGGTAAACTCAACGTATTTGGCACGGGACGTGGGCTGGAACTGTTTAATCATTTCTGCCAGTGAAAAACCTGTCCAGGGAATCACCATTGACCAGCCTTCCACACAACGTAAACGATAAATTCGCTCTTCAAGCTGATAAGGTTTAATCAGTTCATCAAGATCAAATACCCCAGTTCTGGCAACCTCACCCTCGATCGATACTTTCCATGGATCAGTTTGAAACCCGGTGCCATTTCTGGCCGGATCTGTTTTACTGGTACCAAATTCATAGAAGTTATTATAAGACGTAATATCTTCAAAACTGTTCGCTGGTTCCCGGGTACTATACTGACTCTTTATTGCAGTGGGAAAATCACCCGTTTGAGCTGCCTGCACCGGCATAGCAATTCGTCCTGCCCAGGCAGCTCCCAGTACGGCAGCCGACTGTTTAATAAACTGGCGACGATTATAATAATCAGATTCAGGAGTAATTTCGGACGGTTTAATACCGGGTGAATTTTTAATAATCAAAGACATGGGGGGACGCCTGTAAACAATGTCTTTTAAAGACCGTTAGCTACAGGACAGGTTCATAATTAAAAACAAAAAACATTTATTTTTAAAATAAACCATTATGACATCCCTTAATTAACCCACTGCCTCGCATTTCTAAACATTCTCATCCACGGACTATCTTCTTGCCAGTCATCTGGATGCCATGAATTTTGTACAGCTCTAAATACACGCTCAGGATGTGGCATCATAATCGTGGCGCGACCATCAGTGGTTGTAAAACCAGTTAGCCCCTGTGGAGAACCGTTAGGATTGAATGGATACACTTCTGTTGCCTCGGCATGATTATTTACAAATCGCAAAGCGGACAGACTCTGTGCTAACTGTTCCTGTGATTTAAATTCTGCACGTCCCTCTCCATGTGCCACGGCAATCGGCATGCGCGAACCGGCCATTCCCTGCAATATAATTGACGGAGAATCCATAATCTCAACCATACTAAAACGCGCTTCAAACTGTTCAGAATTATTTCGTACAAAATGCGGCCAGTTTTCTGCACCGGGAATCAGCTCTTTTAAATTCGCCATCATCTGGCAACCGTTACACACACCAAGACTAAAACTGTCATTGCGATTAAAGAAAGTTTCAAATTCATCCCGTGCTTTAGCATTAAACAAAATTGTTTTTGCCCAGCCTTCACCGGCACCTAACACGTCACCGTAAGAAAAACCACCACAGGCCACCAGGCCTTTAAAATCGCTGAGAGAGACACGGCCAGATAAAATATCACTCATGTGAATATCCACTGATTTAAAACCGGCGCGATCAAAAGCAGCTGCCATTTCAATCTGGCCATTAACACCCTGCTCGCGCAAAATTGCCATGGCCGGACGAGCACCCAGGTTAATATAAGGTGCTGAAATATTTTCATTCAGATCAAAACTTAACTGAATATTAATACCTGGGTCATTTGTATCCAGTAACGCATCAAATTCCTGTTGTGCACATTCTGGATTATCGCGCAAAGATTGCATTTGATAGGTGGTTTCTGACCAGATACGTTGTAGTTCAACTCGAGTTCGACTAAAGACTTCCTCGGTATTTTTCAAAATTTGAACAGTATCATTGTCATTCAGTTTACCAATCAAATGACAGGCATCCGCGAGTCCGGCTTCAACAAAACGTCCCATAACATAATCTGTATCTGATGATTTTATTTGTACAACCGCACCCAGCTCTTCATTAAATAGCGCTTTGATCAGGTTATCACCCAGACCTTCGAGCTGAACCGTGATACCGTTATGACCCGCAAATGACATTTCACATAAAGTGGCAAACAGACCACCATCGGATCGGTCATGATAAGCAAGCAACTTGTCATCTTTATTGAGAGACTGAACCGTATTAAAAAATGCAATTAAATGTTTTGCATCATCAAGATCAGCTGGCGTTGTACCAACCTGTTTGAAGACCTGTGCAATTGCAGAAGCACCCATTCGATTTTTGCCCATGCCAAGATCTATCAATAATAAAGACGTATCGCCACAGTCCGTCCGTAATTGTGGTGTCAGTGTTTTTCTGACATCGGGAACAGGTGCAAATGCAGAAATGATTAAGGATAAGGGTGCTGTAACTGATTTTTGCTCACCATCCTGCTGCCATACTGTTTTCATCGACATTGAATCTTTACCCACGGGTATGGCAATCCCCAGTTCCGGGCAGAGTTCCATACCAACGGCCTTAACGGTATCAAACAAAGCAGCATCTTCACCTGGGTGACCGGCTGGAGCCATCCAGTTAGCTGATAATTTAATGTCATTAAGTTTTTCAATAGCGCTGGCCGCAATATTGGTAATGGATTCAGCAATCGCCATGCGACCCGAAGCGGCAGCATCCAGTAAAGCCACCGGGGTACGCTCACCCATCGCCATTGCTTCACCGGCATAAACATCAAAGGAACTGGTTGTCACGGCAACATCAGCCACTGGCACCTGCCAGGGACCAACCATCTGGTCACGAACAATCTGCCCGGTCACTGAACGATCACCTATGGTGATCAGAAATGTTTTACTGGCTACCGAGGGTAAACGTAATACACGCTCGGCAGCTTCACTTAAATCAATTGCAGCGGTATTAAATTCGTTCTGGCGTATTTCAACGTGACTCACATCCCGTAGCATTTTGGGTGGCTTACCCAGTAAAACATCCAGCGGCATATCGACCGGGTAATTATCAAAATGGCGGTCATGAACTCGTAACTGCATTTCCTCTGTCGTTTGTCCAAGCACCGCATAAGGGCAACGCTCACGTTCACATAAAGCCTTAAAGGATTCCAGCCTGTCTGAGTCAATAGCAAGCACGTAACGTTCCTGAGATTCATTACTCCATATTTCCATCGGCGTCATG
>JAOUQA010000238.1 GCA_029879605.1 Gammaproteobacteria bacterium | reverse complement strand
ATGTTCAGGTAATTATTAAAACATCATACCCGGGGCAGGCGCCACGTGTTGTTGAAGATCAGGTCACATATCCTTTAACAACTGCCATGTTATCTGTACCCAAGGCGGTTACTGTTCGTGGTTATTCGTTTTTTGGTGATTCTTATGTGTACGTTATTTTTGAAGATAATACTGATTTGTACTGGGCAAGGTCACGGGTACTTGAATATCTAAGCCAGGTAGCCGGTCGATTACCGGAGCAGGCTAAGCCTGAATTAGGGCCAGATGCTACAGGGGTTGGCTGGGTGTATGAATATGCACTGGTGGATCGAACCGGGCAGCATGATCTTTCGCAGTTGCGTTCCTTGCAGGACTGGTTTTTAAAATTTGAACTGCAAACTGTACCAGGTGTTTCAGAAGTGGCAACTGTTGGTGGCATGGTAAAGCAGTACCAGGTTGTCATTGATCCAGATCGACTTCGTGCTTATGGCCTGCCATTGGGAAAAATTCGCCAGGCAATACAGAAATCAAATCAGGAAGTAGGCGGATCAGTTATTGAAATGGCTGAAGCTGAATACATGGTAAGGGTTACCGGTTATTTAAGTGATAAAAAAGAAATTGAACATATACCATTAGCTATCAGTAAGGGCGGTACGCCTATTTTATTAAAAGATGTTGCTGATGTTCGTCTTGGTCCGCAATTGAGGCGTGGTATTGCCGAGCTGGATGGAGAGGGTGAAGTGGTCGGTGGTGTTGTTGTAATGCGTTGGGGTGAGAACGCATTAACAGTTATCGAAAATGTTAAGGAAAAGCTGGAAGTGTTAAGAAAAGGATTGCCGGATGGTGTTGAATTAATTGAAACCTATGATCGTTCCGATTTAATACATCGTGCAGTTGATACGCTTACTGAAAAGCTGATAGAAGAGTTGTTTATGGTGGCTCTTGTGTGTGCTGTTTTTCTGTATCATTTGCGTTCGGCTCTGGTTGCTGTTGTTGCTTTACCGATAGGAATATTAGTAGCTTTTATAGTGATGTATCACCAGGGGATTAATGCCAATATTATGTCACTGGGCGGTATTGCAATTGCAATCGGTGTAATGGTCGATGCTGCAATTGTCATGGTCGAAAATGTCCATAGAAATATGGAACGAGAAGTTATGACTGATCATAATCGTTGGCAGATGATCCAGAAGTCTGCTGCTGAAGTTGGGCCGCCTATTTTTTTCTCGTTATTAATTATAACTCTAAGTTTTGTGCCTGTTTTTGCGCTTGAGGCGCAGGAAGGTCGAATGTTTTCGCCATTAGCATATACAAAAACCTATGCGATGGCAGCAGCAGCGGGTCTGGCTATTACACTTGTACCGGTGCTTATGGGCTATTTTATTCGTGGGCGTATCATTTCAAGTGATAAGAATCCAGTTAACAGGTTTGTAATTTCAATTTATCGTCCGCTGATTGACTGGGTATTGAAATCTCCAAAAGATGTTGTGGTGATTGCATCAATATTGCTTGTTTTGACAATATGGCCGTTAACTCAACTGGGTTCAGAATTTATGCCAGATCTTGATGAGGGTGATCTGTTATATATGCCAACAACGTTTCCTGGTGTTTCTGTAGGTAAAGCTCAGGAATTATTGCAGCAAACAGACAAGCTGATTCGAACAGTGCCTGAAGTTAAAAGAGTATTTGGTAAAGTTGGCCGTGCTGAGACTGCAACTGACCCTGCGCCATTGACCATGATAGAAACGACGATTCAATTGAAACCTAAAGATGAATGGCGTGATGGAATGACAATGGAAAAACTGAAAAAAGAACTGGATTCTCTAATTCAGTTTCCTGGTCTGACGAATGCATGGGTCATGCCTATTAAGACACGTATTGATATGCTGGCCACAGGTATTAAAACTCCTGTGGGTATAAAAGTATCAGGCCCTGATTTAACCGTAATTGAGAAAATCGGTAAAGATATAGAAGAAGTCATAAAACAGGTTCCAGGAACATTGTCCGCATATTCAGAACGTGTTGCTGGTGGGCGTTATGTTACCGTGGATATTGATCGGCTGACCGCATCTCGATTCGGGTTGAATATTGCTGACGTACAGGATGTTATTCGTACTGCAGTTGGCGGTATGAGTATTACTGAAACTGTCGAGGGACTTGAAAGGTATCCAGTTAATATTCGCTACCCAAGGAATGTACGTGATTCACTTGAAAAACTGAAGCAGTTACCCATTGTTACACCATCGGGAGCGCACATCGCATTAAGTGAAGTCGCTGATGTCCGAATTGAAGCAGGGCCGGCAATGATAAAAAGCGAGAATGCGCGCCCTAATGGCTGGACCTTTGTAGATATTAGTGATCGAGACCTGGGTTCCTATGTTGCTGAGGCACAAAAATATGTACTGGAGAAAGTTGAATTACCGGCAGGTTATTCAATTAGCTGGTCCGGGCAATATGAATATATGGTGCGGGCAATAGATCGGCTGAAAATTGTAGTGCCAGTTACTCTTATAATTATTATGTTTTTATTGTATCTAAGTTTTCGTAATCTGGTTGAGGTCATGCTTATTATGGGGACATTGCCCCTCGCATTAATTGGCGGATTCTGGTTGCTGTATTTACTTGATTACAATATGTCCGTTGCAGTTGGTGTAGGATTTATTGGTCTTGCCGGAGTAGCAGTAGAAATTGGCGTTGTGATGCTGGTGTATTTAAACCAGGCAATGTCAGATCAGTATGGAATTGCACAACAGGAAAACCGAGCAATGACTATTGCTGATTTACGTCAGGCGGTTATTAATGGTGCATTGATGCGTGTGAGACCAATTATGATGACAGTGTCTGCAACTATTGTTGGCCTGTTGCCGATAATGATGGGTAGTGGCACGGGATCAGAAGTTATGCGTCGCATCGCTGCGCCCATGGTGGGTGGTATGGTGACTGCAACAGTATTGACACTTGTGGTATTGCCGGCCGTTTTTTTATTATGGAAGAAGTCCGAATTGGACAGGGTTTAAGGTAGTGGTTAATGCTATGAGTCATAGTACTGGAAAGAATTGAAGAATATGAAAAAAGAACCGTATCGTTTATCTATTTCCGGGATGAGTTGTGCCGGATGTGTTGCAAATGTTGAAAACACGTTACGTAATGTTAATGGTGTTACAGAAGCTAATGTGAGCTTTGCGGAGCATACGGCCAGTGTTACCGGTGATGTATCGGTTAATGTTTTGATACAGGCTGTTAAAGATGCTGGTTATGATGCGGCGGAGCTCACAGCGGACGAAGCAGAGCAACTGGAAGAAAAACAGCAGGCAGAATTGCTGCATTACAAACAATTGATGATTAAGTCTTTTGTGGCGGCTATGGTTGGCTTGCCTTTATTTGTTATGGGGATGACAAATAATTTACCGGGTTTAGATGATGCAATGTCTAAAACTTTCTGGGTGTTTATTGGCCTTGTGACAGTATTTGTGATGATTTTTTCCGGCAGGCACTTTTATATTGGTGCCTGGAAATCATTTAAGATACACAATGCCAACATGGATACCCTGATCGCCCTGGGTACCGGTACTGCCTGGCTTTATTCTACGGTCGTAATACTTTTCTCAAATTTTCTTCCAGAACAGGTGCAGCATATTTATTATGAGGCAACAGCAATTATTATTGCCCTGATTAATTTTGGTTCTGCCCTGGAAACCCGGGCGCGTGGTAAAACATCGGAGGCTATCAGGCGGTTGATAGGATTGCAGCCAAAAACTGCCCGGGTATTACGTGATGGAAATGAAATTGATGTAGCCATTGAAGAAGTAGGACTGGAAGAAACGTTAAGAGTCAGGCCGGGTGAGCGTATTGCAGTGGATGGTATCGTTGTCGAGGGTCATTCAGCAGTTGATGAATCCATGTTAACCGGTGAACCCATGCCTGTTGAAAAACAGGCAGGGGACACGGTATCGGCTGGTACGATAAATAAAACTGGAACTTTTCTGTTTCAGTCAAAGCATATTGGTAAAGATACAGCTCTGGCGCATATTATTGAGATGGTGCGCCAGGCACAGGCAAGTAAGCCAGCGATTGGAAGGCTGGTTGATAAAGTTGCCGCGGTATTTGTGCCCGTGGTGTTAATTATTTCTGTCCTTACATTTATGGTATGGATA
>JAOUQA010000236.1 GCA_029879605.1 Gammaproteobacteria bacterium | reverse complement strand
GTTAGTCATTGAGATAACTGAAAGTGCGGTAATGTCAGATCCTGAAAGCGCAATTGAAACGATGACAAAATTATCATGTCTTGGTGTAAGGCTTTCAATTGATGATTTTGGTATAGGTTTTTCATCATTGCAATACCTGAAGAAATTGCCTGTTGATGAGCTTAAGATTGATAAATCATTTGTTATGGATATGATTGTTGATGAAAATGATGCAGTAATTGTCAGGTCTACAATTTTACTTGCACACAATCTTGGTCTGGACGTTCTTGCAGAGGGTGTTGAATCCAGAGAGGTCTATGATCTATTAAAGATTATTGGTTGCGATAAAGCTCAGGGGTATTTTATGGGTAAACCCATGTCAGTTCAGGAGCTAGAAGACTGGATGTTGTATTCTAAATGGGTGAAGCAGTCATCAGGTGAAATTAAATTAATTAAGTGATTACTGGCTATTTTTATGCCGAGTTATTTTCTCTATGGCCCTGGCAGCGGCAACAAATCCAAAAGTAGCTGTAACAAATGTTGCGGAGCCAAATCCCTGGTTACAGTCAAGTGTGACACCCTTGATACCTGGTTTGGCATGGCTAACACTTCCATCTGGCCTGGGGTAGGATTGTTGTTCTGTCGAGAAAACGCACTGGACTCCGAATGTGCGTTTAGGATTTTTAGTATAACCGTACTTATGTCTTAATCGAGATCTAACTTTTGCTGCAAGTGGGTCATTCCAGGTGCGAGCAAGGTCTTTAACTTCAATGGCTGTTGGATCCGTTAGTCCGCCTGCGCCACCCGTTGTTATTATTGGTATCTTATTCCTTTTGCAATAATAAATTATGGCTGCTTTAAATTTTATGCTATCGATGGCATCAATCACGAAATCATAGTTTTTGTTAAGGTGTCTTTCAAGTGTGCTATCTGTGACAAAGTCATCAATGACTGCGCAATTACATTCCGGGTTTATTTCTTTAATTCGTTGCGACATAATTTCAACTTTTGATTGATTCAGTGTGCTACTCAAGCTATGTATTTGCCTGTTAATGTTGCTGGCTGCAATATCATCATGATCTATGAGGGTGAGTTTTTCTACGCCTGTGCGTGCTAGTGCTTCTGCTGCCCACGAGCCAACACCACCAATACCTATAATGCAAATATGTGCGTTTTTAAGTATTTTAGTTTCTGTAATTCCATATAGTCGTTGAATGCCAGAAAAGCGTTTGCCAAATTCACTCATTGTCTTGGATTATTATTGAAAGATACATAGTATAAATGATTTTTATTTTACAGGCATAATTCAGCTTAAGGCAAAAGTTGCTAAAAGAGGTGTATGGTCTGAGAGCTTTTTCCATGGCATTTTATGCAGTCTATGACATTCGACTGGTTTTAAGCCACGGCAATAGATTCGATCCATAGTAAGGGTGGGTAACCAGGCTGGGAAGCTACGAGCGTGATGCCCTGTAGTTGTTTTAAAAACCTCGTATAAATCCAGGTCTGTTTTCATGTGTCTTTCAGCCCGTCCTAGCCAGTCGTTAAAATCACCAGCAATTATCAGTGGCTCATCTATTGGTATGTGCGAATTAATTCTCTGGCTTAAAGTCGAAAGCTGTTTTTCACGTTCGACATCAAATAAACCAAGATGCACACATATAACGTGTATTTTTTGCTTGTTATCAGGGATCTGTATCGTGCCGTGTAATAAACTACGACTAGCTGAACGAATCGGTGAAACATTAATGTTTTCCCATTCAATAAAGGGGTACTTGCTTAAAATGGCATTGCCATGATGTCCCTGTTTATATATGGCATTTTTGCCATAGGCGTGATGATCCCAGATCTGGTCAGCAAGAAATTCAAACTGGCCATTGTCAGGCCAGTTATTTATCTTCTGTTGACGGATTAGATGTTCACCCTGAATTTCTTGCAAAAATACAATATCAGCATTAACTTTTCTGAGTGCTTCTTTAATATCGTGCAGGATAAAACGACGATTGCCTACACTAAAGCCTTTATGAATATTGTAAGTCAGAATTTTAAGAGGTAAGCCAGACATGTTGTATGAATATCAGACTTTCAATGGTATAAATAATATCGTAGATAAAATAAAAAGCCCTGTTGCCAGGGCTTTTATAGCTAATCAATACAGCCTTGTGGTTCAGGGAGGCCGCCGATTCGAGCACCCTGACGGGCAGGTCCTTTTGGAAAGAGTTTGTATAAATAATCTTCCCTGCTTTTATCCTGGTTAAAATGCTCTTTCATATACTTAACTAATAGTTTTACCATGGGAGTAACTCCAAATTCAAAATAGAATTTTCGAATATAGTTAATAACCTCCCAGTGTTCATCAGTTAGTTCCAGGTTTTCTTTTACGGCCATATGTGTGGCTACACCTTCATTCCATTGTGAGGCGTCCAGTAGATGTCCGTTAGGTGACACGTTAAAGACTTTACCATCATAATCGAATTTATCGACATAGTGGTCACACATCCCTGGATCAAGATGTTTTTTAGTTGTTCTTTTAACTGCACGGTTATGACGCTCATCGTCATCTAATTCTGCATCTAACATGGGTAGTGGCAGACCGGCAATACGCGTTCCTTCGATCAACACACCGCCCGGGAACAGGCTGGCCAGGTATACATTTGTTGCTTTTTTCTCGCCATACTTGTCTTTAATAGCATTTATTAACAGTTTTCTAATCGGTGAAATGTTATATTCTTTATAAAAATCACGCATTAAATGAATGATTTCCCAGTGATTATTCGTTAATGTAATGCCGTCTTTTTCAGCAAAACTGGCAGCAATTTCTTCATTCCAGTCGCCTGTATTTGCTAAACGTCCATCAGGCAATAAATCGTATGTTACTCCATCAAATTTAATATTTAGCACAGTGAAATCCTCTGTTTTCTTATGTTAACCATGACTGTTAATGGATAGTTCCCATTTCCCCATAGCTTAATGATAGCACCTAAATAATCGACTTCGTTTGAGAAATTTAAAAAAATATAAAGATTATTCAGGTTCTCGTAATTGTTAGTTAATAAATAGAATATTAATCTGTTGAGCAATATTTACCCAGTTGTTTCTGATTTAATTCACATCGAAGTGTCAGTAGTTCATTAACACTACCGATGCCATAACGGTTACCCGAATGTAGTGGAATTCGCTGGCTTTTATATTCTGTACATATATTCCATTCATCCAGGAAATGTCTGGCAATGGGTTCATGGGTCATTTGTTCTTTTAAGGCCAGGAAATTAAATTCACCTTCTGGTCCAGTTCGAGTCGTGGCACCGGTTCTGTAACACAACTTGTCATCGCCCCTGGTGGATAGATAAACTTCCAGACCCTGTGCAGCTTCATTGTTGATGCTGATAGTGCCGCTAATACCTGGCGTTTTGAGTCTGTTATACGGTATAGATGAACAGGCAGTTAATGAGGTCACCATAATTAGAGTTAGCTGAAATAAAGGGTAATGATGAGTTTTTATCATAAGGGGTTGTAGTCATATTTTTTAAATACTATCAGGCTAATGCCTGATAATTGCAACATGGAACATCAAAATATTGATAATTATCAGGTGAGTTGATTTGTCATTGGCTTTTCTTGTGGGAGAGGCTGACGATATTCAGGATAAACTGTAATTTACCTAGAGTAATAATAAATAAGGCCGCATCAGCGGCCTTACAGGTTCAGGCTTTGCCCTGCAGTTGCAGGAGAATATCTTCATTTTCCAGGGTAGACGTATCCGATGTTATTTCCTCACCACGGGCAATATTGCGTAATAATCGACGCATAATTTTGCCGGAGCGGGTTTTAGGTAAATTATCGGCATAACGAATCTCATCTGGCTTGGCGATAGGGCCTATCTGTTCGCCTACCCAGTTGCGTAGCTCTTTTGTCAGGGCTTCATCAATACCACCCTCTGGTCGTTGGCCTTTGAGTACAACATAGGCAAAAATAGCTTCACCTTTAATATCATGGGGATAGCCCACCACCGCGGCTTCGGCAACCCGTTCGTGAGCCACCAGCGCTGATTCAACTTCCATGGTACCCAGGCGATGACCGGAGACATTCAGTACGTCATCAATACGCCCCATGATCCAGAAATAACCATCGGCGTCCTTACGAGCACTGTCACCCGCCAGGTAATATTTG
>JAOUQA010000237.1 GCA_029879605.1 Gammaproteobacteria bacterium | reverse complement strand
CCGAAGGGTGAATTACAGGGATGTAATTCATAATCAAGACGACCCAGCAACAGAGATAAAAATATTTAAATTGGATATTGCGTTTAAGAGTGGAGGTTACCAATGCTCGGGAACCCGCAGGGTAAACTGCAAAGATAACCTGTGTGCTATCGCACTCTTGATTTACGTGTCGCCTACACACGCAAGTACGGGCGGCATTCTTTTGGTTACTTTTCTGTTGCCTACATGGATGTAGGCAAGGGGCGTGAGCAGGAGCGGAAGCTTTGCTGAAGACAGAAAAGTAACTCGCCAGCAGGGCGAAAAGAAATTTTGGTGTATTCAGAATGAATAAAAATTTAATACATATCCTGCGGATCCACATCCAGTGACCAGCGAACCCGGTTGACGGATTTTAATTTGCTAACCAGGGGTAGCCACTGGGACAGTAACTGGTGCAGCGGTTTACGTTGCTGGCTGTGCAGGATGAGCTGGGCACGGTAACGGCCAGCGCGTTTTTCCATGGGTGCGGGTAGCGGGCCGTAATGATTAACGGCCTGTTGAGCCGGCAGGGTGTTCCTGGCATCGGTCAGGAAGCCCATGCAGGCATCTTTCGTACTGGCTTCACTGCGTAGAATAACCAGGTAACCAAACGGTGGGAAATGAGCCAGTTTGCGTTCATTTAAAGTGGCCAGTGCAAAACCTTCATAGCCCTGGTGTAACAGGGTCTGTAAAAAAGGATGGTCCGGGTGGTGAGTCTGGATCAGGACTTCACCGGGCTTTTCTGCACGACCAGCACGACCGGCTACCTGGATAATTAACTGGGCCATGTGTTCTGCGCCTCGAAAATCTGCACTGAACAGTCCCTGATCGGTATTTAGAATACCAACCAGTGTGACATTGGGAAAATCATGACCCTTGGCCAGCATCTGGGTACCAATCAGGATACGTGATTCACCGCTGCTGGCTTTCTCCAGCTTGTCATTTAATGCTCCCTTGCGGCGTGTACTGTCTCGGTCAATTCGGCTGATGGTGACATCCGGGAAGCTGGTGAGTAGTGCCTGTTCTACCCTTTCGGTGCCGGCACCGGGGCTATAAAGTTCTTCATGATTACATTCAGGGCAGCTTCTGGGAGCCGGACGTTCATGGCCGCAATGGTGACAGCGCAGGCGATTATGCTGTTGATGCAGTGTCATGTGGGCGTCACAACGGGGACACTCAGTGGTCCAGCCACAGGCGTGACACATCAGCAGGGGGGCATATCCCCGCCGGTTGAGAAACAGTAATACCTGCCCGTTCTGTTCAAGGTGCTGGCTGATTCTGTTGTGCAATACATCAGAAATACCGTGTTCAACCGGACGGTTACAGATATTGAGTAATTCTATTTTTGGTGGCCTGGCACGGCTGGCTCTGCGGGTCAGTTTGAGATACTGGTGCTGACCGCTCAGGGCATGATTGAGTGTTTCCAGCGAGGGTGTTGCCGATCCCATCACGACCGGAATCGACAGGTTTTTGGCCAGTACCAGGGCAAGATCCCGGGCGTGATAACGAAAACCTTCTTGCTGCTTGAGTGAGCTGTCGTGTTCTTCGTCAATAATAATGAGCTGTAAACCGGGCATGGGGGTAAACAGGGCTGAGCGGGTGCCAATGACCACCTGTACCTGGTTGTCTTTCGCCATATTCCAGGCACACAGGCGTTGCCGGTCATTCATGGCCGAGTGCAGGGCGGCAATGGTGATTCCCAGGCGTTGTTGAAAGCGTTGGGTCAGTTGTGGTGTGAGACTGATTTCCGGTACCAGGATCAGAACCTGTTGCCCCCGTTGAATAATGGTTTCAACCAGTGCCAGGTAGACTTCCGTTTTGCCACTGCCGGTAATGCCCTGTAACAGGTAGCTGGTAAATGTACCCAGTGACGCTTTGATGGTATCGACTGCCTGTTGCTGTTCTTCGTGCAATACCGGTGCTGATTGTGCCACTGTATTGATTTCAGTCAGGCAGGGGCGTTCAGTTTTGCTTACCAGGTTTTTTTTCTCCAGCCCCTGCATGGCAGGTCGCCAGTTTTCAAAAATAGCATTGAGGTGTTCAGCTGGCATGGCAGCGGGCGTTTGTTGTAACAGTTTAAGTAATCCCGCCTGTTTTGGAGCCCGACCAAGATCATCTGCCGAGTATTGAACCCCGGCTTCTGTTAATTGCCAGATGGTTTCACCTGAAACCTGTGTAGTCTGACCCTGTTTCAGTAAGCTGGGCAGAGCAGTAAAAAAAACTTCACCGACAGGATGGTGATAATAATCAGCGGCCCAGTGTAATAAGGTCATTTGTGGTGATGTTAAAACCGGTTCAGTATCAATAACGCGACTAATAGTTTTGAGCTGGGATTCGGCCAGCTGACTCTGGTCGGTAAGTTCAATCACCACTCCGACCAGGTTTTTACGCCCAAAGGGTATTTCAACCCGGCAGCCAGGTTTTAGCTGAGCGGCATACTGACCTGTACGGTAATCAAAGAGTCCGAAGAGAGGAACAGGAACAGCGACTTTGGCAAATTGGGCATTGAGCATCCGGCGTATTGTGCCAGTGAGAAGGGGCTGGATGCTACCGTTAAAAACAGTCGGTTGCCAAACTGGCTTATGCTCCAGATTGGTTCAGTAAGCATAAATTTGATAAATCGCAAATTGTTTTCCACAGAAGCTGTGGATAACTTTGTGGATTAATGCCTGAATTCAGCTCAAATTAATGATTCTATGGCCTTGTCTGACAAAATGATTAAAAATTAAACATTTTAATTTATATATATAAATCATATAGTTATGATGCTTCTGTCAATAATATGCTATAAATATAGGGGTTTTGTAAATATTAGATTTTCTGAATATCAGACATGTGTATAAGTAAAAAAAATTAAAAATGTATTGCTATAAATTTAGTAATTTGTTAGCTGTGATTTTATCAAGGTTACAGACTTAAGTTAATGTTGATGAATACCAAAAATCCTTATCTTATTGATATTTATGGATTAATTATTTGGTTGTTTATTTGGTGTTCAATGCCATGATTTTATAATAAATAGCTAATCGATTATTCCGATCAAAAAAAAAGTTGATACAAGTTACCCACAGGGTTATGTTGATATAAATACATTATTTAACAGTAAGTTACAGTGTTATGGTTAATTATTGATCATTATTAATTCAAGTGAGTGATTAAGGATTTTAGGCAAGTTTTGTATGGTTTTTGACCAGATTGCAGTGATGAATGTAGATTGCGGTTTATCCATGAGCTCTATTATTTTTCATGCCTGATTTCAGTTATGCTATTGCGCTTTAACTTACTCGGTAAAATTTATGTCAATCTGGCAAATCATCAGTCAACATATTTCAGATACTACCGGTGAGGGTTTTGATATTACTGAACAGCAGGGCGTTGGTGGTGGCTGCATTAATGAAACTCGCAAGATAAGTGATGGTCGACGGGTTTATTTTGTCAAAACCAATCTTGTTTCTCATGGTGACATGTTTGAGGCCGAAGCAGAGGGTTTGCATGAGCTGGCTGAGAGTCGGACGGTAAAAGTACCCGAGCCAGTCTGTTATGGTGATGATGGTGCTCATTGTTACCTGGTGCTGGAATACCTGGACATGTCCGGTCGAGCCGATATGACCTTATTTGCCCGACAGTTTGCCGCTATGCACCGTGTTAGCCAGGATAAATTTGGCTGGCACCGAAATAATACTATTGGTTCAACCCCCCAGGTAAATACCATGTCTGATGACTGGCTGGATTTCTGGCGAGACCGGCGCCTGGGCTACCAGTTAAAGCTGGCCGCAGAAAAAGGCTATGGTGGGGAATTGCAACGCCTGGGTGATATCCTGATGGCTGACTTGCCTCACCTGTTTGATGATTATCAGCCCGTACCTTCAATGATGCATGGTGACCTGTGGGGTGGCAACCTGTCAGGCATGCCCGATGGAACCCCTGTCATTTATGACCCGGCTTTTTATTATGGTGATCGAGAAGCGGACCTTGCCATGACAGAATTATTCGGTAGTTTCGGCCAGTCATTTTATGCTGCATATAATGAAGCCTGGCCGCTGGATGAGGGTTACGTAGTTCGTAAGACACTGTATAACCTTTATCACATTATTAATCATCTCAATATGTTTGGTGGTGGCTATCATG
>JAOUQA010000235.1 GCA_029879605.1 Gammaproteobacteria bacterium | reverse complement strand
GCGCCATTGCATCACCACTTTGAATTAAAGGGTTGGCCTGAGCCAAGAGTTATTGTGAGATTCTGGATTATTACAGTGGTATTAGTGTTGATTGGTCTTGCGTCGCTGAAGATCAGGTAATGAGATAACAATTTTTATGGCTATTTGTGCGGTTAAAAAAATGGTTGCAGAAAATAACAGCGGAAAGAGTTATATCCTGGTAGTAGGCCTGGGAGTAACGGGTGTGTCTGTTGTTGAGTTTTTAATAGCCAGGGGTAAAAAAGTTATAGCTGTTGATAGTCGTGAAGATTTGCCGGTAAAAAATGAACTTGAGAAAAGATTGCAGGGTTTGATTATTAAAACAGGTGTTATAGATGAAGATCTGTATATCAATGCCGAGCAGATAATTGTCAGCCCAGGTGTGCCAGTAAGTAAATCTGAAATCAGAAAAGCAGTGGCGCAGGGTGTGGAGGTTGCTGGAGATGTTGAATTGTTTGCCAGGGAAGTTAGTGCGCCAGTTATTGCTATTACTGGTTCAAATGGAAAAAGTACAGTAACAACACTGGTGGGTGAGATGGCTAGAAAAGCGGGAATTAGTGTTGGAGTAGGTGGGAATCTCGGAGTTCCAGTACTTGAACTGTTAAAGCAGGATGCGGAACTTTATGTGCTTGAGCTATCAAGTTTCCAGCTGGAAACTTTATACAGTTTACAACCGGTAGCGGCTACTGTATTGAATATTAGTCCTGATCACATGGATCGATATAATGATATCAATGACTATGCGATGACGAAACAACGCATTTATAAACAGGCTAAAAACATTGTTGTTAATCGGGATGATAATTATGTAAAGAAAATGGTTGATGCAGAAAAAAATGTAACTGGATTTACTGTTTCTGTGCCCGGAATAAATGATTTTGGATTGCGCGATATTGATAATAAAACATGGTTATGTAAAGGCGATCAAAAAATAATAGCTGAAAGTGATTTAAGGATTGGTGGTCGACATAATACGTCAAATGCTCTTGCTGCATTGGCTTTAGGTGAAGTGGCTGGCTTGCCAATGATTGCCATGATAGAAGCATTGCGTGAATTTGGCGGGTTGCCTCATCGCAGTCAATGGGTGGCAGGAAAGGATGATATTGACTGGTATAACGATTCAAAAGGTACAAATGCAGGTGCAACTTTAGCTGCAATAAATGGATTAACAAGCAAAAATAAATTGGTGCTAATTGCTGGCGGGCTTGCCAAAGATGCTGACTTTACTATTTTGAAAGAAGCAGTTAAAAACAAAGTTCGATGCGTGGTACTGATAGGGCGTGATGCAGGAAAAATAGAACATGATCTTGATAATGTGGTGCCAGTTTATCATGCCAGTTCTATGGAGAATGCGGTAAATGTTGCTGCAGACCAGGCTGAGTCAGGTGATGCAGTATTATTGTCACCAGCATGCGCCAGTTTTGATATGTTTAATAATTATGAGCATCGTGGAGAGGTGTTTGTACGGGCGGTGGAGAAATTGTTATGACGGGTCTCCTTATTATGCCACGGAAATTTGTAGAGGATAAAATTAGCAGGCATCTTTGTCATGAAGGGCTGGATCGTATACTTATATATATATCATTAAGTTTATTGTGCCTCGGGCTGGTTATGGTTGCGTCCGCATCTATAACAGTTGCGGATAGAGATATAGGTTCACCATTTTATTATTTTAATCGTCAGTTGATGGCTGCTGCACTGGGTATAGTTGTGGTTTTGGTTATTGCAAATATCCGTCTCGTACATTGGGAAAAGTCGGGTATCGCATTGCTAGGTTTTGCTTTTTTTCTGCTGATACTGGTGTTGATTCCAGGTATAGGTAAAACAGTAAATGGATCTACGCGATGGATTCCTATGGGCTTTTTAAATTTGCAGGTATCTGAACTAGTGAAATTGTTTTTGCTGGTATATGTGGCGGGGTATCTGGTGAGGCATGGTGATGAAGTAAGATCGAGCGTCTGGGGCTTTATAAAGCCAATGATTATGGTTGGTTTTGCATGTGTTTTGCTGTTGCTGGAACCAGACTTTGGTGCATCTGTTGTGATTATGGCGACAACTCTTGGAATGATGTTTATTGGTGGTGTTCGTTTTGTGCAGTTCCTTAGTTTTTTGGCCTTGTTTGGTGCTGTTGCAAGTTTACTGGTTGTGTCATCCGCGTACCGGCTGGAAAGATTGACAACATTTGTAAATCCGTGGGCAGATCCATTCGATAAAGGGTTTCAGTTGACGCAATCTTTAATTGCGATTGGTTCTGGTGGCTTAACAGGTACAGGGATTGGCGGTAGTGTCCAGAAATTATTTTATTTACCAGAAGCGCATACAGATTTTGTTTTTGCAATTATGGCTGAAGAACTGGGTTTGATAGGCGTGGTATTTGTGATCGGTTTATTTGCGGCACTGTTGATACGCTCCTTTGTCCTGGCAAGGAATGCCGAGCAGAATAATAATTTATTTTCCGCATACCTGGCGTATGGAATTGGTATCTGGCTAGGCTTGCAGGCATTCATAAATATTGGTGTAAATATGGGTGTTTTGCCAACTAAGGGATTAACTTTGCCATTGATGAGTTACGGTGGTTCAAGTCTTATTGTTTGTTGTGCTGCAATTGGTCTTTTGTTGCGTATTTCATACGAGTGTGGTGGTGCTGGTCAGGCAATGCTTCGTACCAGGAAAAAATCTTCAGTAGCTGCAAGAAAAAGAAAGCAGCAAAATATGAGTTCATTATGGGAGGATGCAGCATGAAGCAGCCTGTAATGATAATGGCAGGTGGAACAGGAGGACATGTTTACCCGGCTTTAGCTGTGGCTGATGAACTTCAGAGCCGGGGCGTGCCAGTTGTCTGGCTTGGTACGCAGAAAGGTATTGAGGCAAGACTGGTGCCCGAGGCAGGCATATCTATAGAGTGGTTAAGCATAAGTGGCTTACGTGGTAAAGGCATTGCGTCTTTAATAATGGCACCGATAAATATTTTCCTGGCCTGTTATCAGTCAGCACGAATACTTCTGAAAAGAAAGCCATGTGCAGTACTTGGTATGGGTGGCTTCGTGTCCGGGCCTGGGGGTTTAATGGCCAGAGTATTAAAAATGCCATTGTTAATACATGAGCAAAATGCAATTCCAGGGTTCACGAACAGGCTATTGTCGCGTATAGCAACAAAAGTAATGGAAGCATTTCCAGGCAGTTTTGCACGGCCTGCATTGCATGTTGGAAACCCGGTCAGGAAAGTTATTAGCGCCTTGCCTTCACCAGAGTCAAGAATGAAAGATCGTGAGGGTTCAATACGGTTGCTAGTGTTTGGTGGTAGTCTCGGCGCGGTAAAATTAAACCAGGTAGTACCTGAAACTATTTCAATGGTAGAACCTGGGCAACGACCGTTGATCAGGCATCAGGCAGGCAGTAAAAATATTGATCAGACGATTAAAAAATATAAAGACTTAAATGTTGATGCAACTGTGACTGCATATATTGATGACATGGCAGAGGCTTATGCATGGGCAGATATTGTTTTATGTCGAGCAGGTGCAATGACTGTTTCTGAGCTAGCAGCTGCTGGAGTGGCCTCTATTTTAGTTCCATATCCACATGCTGTAGATAATCACCAGCTGGCAAATGCTGAATTTTTGAGTAGAAATCAGGCGGCAATAGTAATTGATCAGGAAAATTTAACTGTAGAAAATTTACATGAGATTCTTAATAAAATATCTAGAGATAAGGCTATTGAGATGGCAGTAAATGCAAGAAGTCTCGGGTTGCCTGAATCTACAGATTTGGTAACAGAACAATGTTTGCTGGCAGGAGGTGTTACATGCTGATTGAAACACATCCTATGCGTCGGATACGACGAGTGCATTTTGTTGGTGTCGGTGGTGTCGGCATGAGTGGGATTGCTGAAGTGTTACTAAATCTTGGTTACGAGGTTAGTGGGTCTGATATAGGTGCGAACGCAGCAACTCATCGGCTGCAACAGCATGGTGCAAAGATATTTTATGGACATGATGCAGAAAATATTGAGACTGCAGAAGTTGTTGTTACATCT
This sequence comes from Gammaproteobacteria bacterium, assembly GCA_029879605.1. GTDB lineage: Bacteria > Pseudomonadota > Gammaproteobacteria > SZUA-229 > SZUA-229 > JAPHQX01. The sequence goes on along the minus strand of JAOUQA010000235.1, from coordinate 101 downwards.
TCTGCTATTGCGACTAATAACCCTGAGGTCGAAGCTGCACGTTCAAGACGTATACCTGTAATAAGGCGAGCTGAAATGCTGGCAGAGATCATGCGTTTTCG
>JAOUQA010000234.1 GCA_029879605.1 Gammaproteobacteria bacterium | reverse complement strand
CTGATTTTGTGCTTTGCTTTAAATGTCATTCAGAAGCTGCCTTGTTAACTTCACCATTAAGCGGTTTTTCCCATGATCGACACATTAATACTCGAACAAAATCCTGCATTAACTGTCATGATCCACATGGCTCACATCGCTATAACCACCTGATTAATTTTCAGACCAATTCAAATTATACGGGTGGACCTTATGTCATAGCTCCAAATGGACAACCTGAACCTTTCTTTCAGGATAACGGGGTTTATTCGGGCGCATGCTGGTTAAACTGTCATGGTAACGGCCATGCCGGGAGATCTTACTAAATGAAATATATATTATTATTTTTTATTAAGCTGTTAATAATTTCATTCTCTGGCCAGCTTGTAGCCAGTAACATGAATGATTTCCCGGTTTCAGCACGATCATCTTTACAAAGCTTACCCACAGTTGCCTATAACCCGGTTCATGATCAGTTCCTGGTTACCTGGTCTGACGTACGCTACAACTCAAAAACCGATGTTGATATCTATGGCCGGATACTGGATGCACAGGGCAAACCAGTTTCAGACGACATTGTGATTTCTAATCATAAAGGCGGCCAGGGACGATCATCTGTTGCATTTGACCCGGTTAATAAACAGTACCTGGTTGTCTGGTCAGACTGGCGCAATGCTAACACCATTGATTCAGATATTTATGCTCAGCGAATAAACTTCGATGGCAAGCCCATCGGTAAGAATTTTGCCATCACCAACCTGCGAACATCACAGAAACAGGCTGCAGTCGCATTTGATACTGATAAACAACGTTTCCTCGTCGCCTGGAAAGATGATCGACTGGCTGATTATGAAAAACTCTACGGTCGTTTTATAAGCCCCCAGGGGGAACTACTGGATAAAGAATTTCTGATTGCCAAAGGCGAAGGTAAACAGGACAGACCATCACTGGTTTATGACCCCAAAAGAAAACGTTTTTTAGTGGTCTGGCGCGATATTGTTGACGAGCAACAATACCTGTCCACAACACTGGAAGGAAAAGGTATTTTCGCTGCTTTTATAGATAAGGCTAATAACAAGCCTGAAGCCGGCATTTTAATTGATACAGAGGAAGATGCCTGTTTACCTCCATCCTTGTATGCCGCCAGCTACTCTGCGGAAGACGATCTGTTTCTGGTCGTCTGGACCACTGCCCGTGATTACCAGAAAATGGGACTGGATGTATTCGGTGCACTGGTCAGGGCCAGTGATGGTAAACATATTGGCAAAGCATTCCCCATCGCTGTAAAAAATGATTACCAGGAATTTCCATCGGTCGTTTTTGACCAGAAACAGAAACGCTTCCTGGTTATCTGGTATGACCTGCGCCGTGACCCATCAGCACTCAACATGGACCTCTATGGACGTTATATTTCACCCCAGGGCGACATGTCTGAAGAATTCTTAATGACTGACAATGGCGCACCTGGCATACGTCGTTTCCCTGCTGTTGCCTATAGCCAGAAAAGTTCTACCGCCCTGCTTTTATGGGAAGACTCACGAAAAAAAACACGTACCCAGAATCACCAGCGAATCTATGCAAGAACTTTTCAGGGACAAAAACAGGTTAAATAATTAACTGTTAAGTATTTGTCGGGATTCAGTGGCGACTTTAAAGCTAACTAACAAGTCTGCATGGAAAATATTTTTTAGTACACGCGATTTTTCTAAACAGAAAATGGATAGGCAATAGGTTCATGACATTGATATCCTGTCACTTCAAAGTCATCCATTGTCACCCATGTTTCCAGGTCTTCCAGTGATTTAATTTCCGGATTTATTTCAAGCTTCGGCGCAGCAAATGGTTCGCGTTTAAGTTGCACATCCCGCATTAATTCAAGCTGGTCTTCATAAATATGGGCATTCACGATTTTATGGTAAGCCAGTCCTGGTTTGTTTCCAGTTATCTGCGCCATAATTGCAAGAAAGAAAAAAACCTGTACCTGGTTAAAATTCTGCCCCAGGGGCACATCACAGGAACGCTGATAAGATGTTAAATAAAGCGTATCGCCAAGCAATGAAAAAGTATGTGTATGCATACAGGGGCGAAGACAACCCATATGAAACTCACCGGGATTATAAAAACTTAAAATTTCACCACGATCATCAATTCCATTGGAAAGATTATTAACAATTTTACGTAACTGATCTATTTCACCACCATCGGGTTTTTTCCAGTGTCGCCCCTGAACACCGTAAACACGTCCCATATCGTCCTCACCCTTACGGTGAGAATTATTCAACCATGCTTCGTTTTCATTGGCATTCGCATCCCAGGTTTTAGTGCCAAGAGCTCGAAAATCCGCAGCGTTATCATAGCCACGAATATAGCCAAGAAATTCAGCAATAGCTGACTTCCAGTAACTTTTTCGCGTAGTTACCAGCGGAAATTCGTTAGCCCCTACGTCATAAGTTAGATCGGCATTAATAACCGTTAAACATCGTTTGCCTGTGCGCTTATTTTCAACCCAATGCCCTTCATCAATAATACGACGACACAAATCCAGGTACTGTTTCATTTTTCACTCGTTTTATTTTTTCTAATCAAATACAGAAGATACAATCCAAACAAAACCATTGGAATGGATAACTGTTGTCCTTTTGTTAACCAGCCAAAAGCAACGAATCCCAAATGCTCATCAGGCATCCTAAAAAATTCTGTAACAAATCTAAAGCTACCATAACAAATCATAAATATGGCACTGATCATCATACGTGGCGTTGATTTAGATGATACATAGAAAAGAATGACAAATAACAACAGTCCTTCTGTAAATGCCTGGTAAAGGGATGATGGATGACGTGCAATATGATCACCAAAATCCATTGCCCAGGGAACATCTGATTCAGTCATACGACCCGGCAACTCTTTATTAATAAAATTACCAATCCGACCAGCACCTAGTCCTATAGGAACCATGGGCGCTATAAAATCGCTGACCTGGAAAAATGTTTTCTGTGTTTTACGCCCAAACAGATAAAGGGCGATAAAAACACCTAGCATGCCTCCATGAAATGACATGCCTCCCTGCCAGATTTTAAAAATGATAATTGGGTTATCTATAAATGAAGAAAAATTATAAAACAGGATATAACCAATGCGTCCGCCGAGTATGACTCCCAGAGCGCCATAAAAAATCACATCTGCAACCTGATCCTTATTCCAGTCTGAATCAGGCTGTTTTGCTCGAACCACGCCAAGCCACCAGGAACCAAGAAAGCCGATTAAATACATCAGTCCATACCAGTGGACTTTAGCAAAACCAAGATCAATCGCAACGGGGTTAATTTCAGGATAATTAATCATGGACGAATATTACCAGAAAAGCATTCTAAAAGTGGTGCATAGTCGCGATTCAAAGTAAGGCCCACATACTCCTGCCATACTGTTATTTACTCTTGCATCCAACTTTCGTATTTACTAGCAAACGAATATTAAACCATAACCATGTATGACAAATCGCATCCCCTGCCAAGACAATCGACATATTCATATCGAAACATATAAACAAGGTAGAAAACCACAAGCCCACAAAGAAAACCCCCGTGGTGCCATAAGGCATCACGGGGGTTTTAAATTTAAAGCCTGGCAGGGTACTTGCGAGTGTAAGCGACTCGCAAACATAGAGTCCCGCAGGGACACACACTATCTTTAAGCGTGCAGAGCGGGCACGCAATCGATCGTTGCGTAGCGACACATAGCTCAGGACACTATCCATCAGGCTATTCTCACAGGCAAAAAAATACCCAGTCCGTTTCCGAGCTGGGTATTTAGAATTAAAGTCTGGCACGATGGGCAGGATGCCCAAGTGTCGCGGAGGCAGGGACAGCCGAGAGCGACTTGTCCTACTTTATTCCGGGCATCCTGCCCTCCACCCCTCCGGGGCCGTGGCACAAAGCAGCCACGTTAAAAATCGCTCCTGGCGATTTTTTCACATACCCGTGCGGTAACAGCAGAAAACTACAAGCCCACAAAAGAAAAACCCCGTGCCGCCATAAGGCAACACGGGGTTTTTAAATTAAAGCCTGGCAGTGTCCTACTCTCACATGGGGAGACCCCACACTACCATCGGCGCTAGAGCGTTTCACTTCTGAGTTCGGGATGGGATCAGGTGGTTCTACTCCGCTATGGCCGCCAGGCAAAC
>JAOUQA010000233.1 GCA_029879605.1 Gammaproteobacteria bacterium | reverse complement strand
CTATTACAGCACCATCCATGTCCCAGATGCTTAACAGGGCATGTTTGCCTGTTTTATCAAACTCAACATGGGCCGCGGTTTTGCCCTTTGCCGGGCGAAGAGTTTTAACAATTTCCAGTGTTCGCTTGTCAATAATATGGACTGCATCCTTGTTAGGGCCGAAGAAAACATCCACCCAGGCATAGGGTGTGTTTTCATGGCTGCGCATAAAAAAGCCGGGGCCCAGTGTTTTAATGCGTTTAACCGTTTCCCAGGTTTCCATATCGATCACTGTGACCTCGCTGTCCTTGAGATTGGGTGAGGCCATCACTGTACGGCCTTTATATTGCCAGGTGATACCTGAACCTAGATGGGGCATGCCGGGGATATCCAGTGTATTGATGACACGGCCAATATCCAGTGATAACACCATGCCTTTCTGGTCACGTGAGGTACCGAGGATCAGGTCGTATTCCTGGTTAAAAAAGAAATCGTCCAGGTAGGATGTGACCGGGATACGACGCACCGGGAATGGAGCTGATTTAATAACATCACCACTTTCTTCATTATAGTCATGTTCCCAGCGAGCAAAACCGGCGGGCGGATTATCGGAATAATTTATTTCCCAGACTTCGGGGATATCCTTCAGTGCGGCAACAAAACTATTTCTTGGATCAGCGGTGTAGACTGCACTGACACGAGACGTTTCGCCCTTGTCATTTTTAACATCGATAATTTTAATCAGTGACAGGTCACTGGCATCGAGTAACACTAATGTGTGCGGCAGGTAATTGGCGACCATAATATAGCGGCCATCATGGGAAACCGCGATGTTACGAATATTAATACCCGCACGTACTTCGGCTACAACTTTTAGATTGTAAATATCATATTTACTGACCCAGCCATCACGGGAACCAAAATAAACATAACGACCATCACTGGAATATTTGGGGCCGCCATGTAAAGCAAAGCGGGTCTGGAAACGATGGATGGGCTCAAACGTATCACCGTTTAACAAAGTGGCATGATGATCACCCAGTTCAACCACGATGAATAAATTCATCGGGTCAGCATCCCATACTGGTTTACTGGGCAGCTTCTGGACATCTTTATTGATAATCTGGCTGGCGCGAATTTCTTCTGCACCCCAGCGTGGCAGTTCTTTTAATGGCGTGTATATATAGGCAACCAGGGCATCGACTTCTACTGGCTTAAGTGTATTTTTGAAGGCGGGCATCTGGGTTGCTGGCCGACCATTTAAAATCGTATTAATAGCTTCTTTTTTACGTAAGCGTTTCAGGTTCTCGGGTAATAGTGCGGGTCCCATGAGTCCCAGTCGATTGCTGCCATGGCAACTGGCACAGTGAGTATTAAACAGTGACTGAGTTGTATCCTGGCTGGCATATAGTGGCAGGCTAAGAAATATCGACAGGCAAGAGAGTAAAATGTATTTCATCATGAATGTAGTTTTTATTAGAACAGAGATTTGTTGTACGGCTTACATAGTTGAAATTTTTATATCTTTAATACGTCCATCATAGGGGCGATTTTCAACACGGCGTTGCTGATCACTAACACCGATTTCTTCATCCGTTAAATAGCAGGCGGGATCTTCTTCCCATGGATCACCATTGGTCAGTTGATAAGCGCGTACCCGGGTATTTCCACCACAGATCGCCAGGTGCTGACATTGGGCGCAGCGGCCTTTCAGTGGGCGAGGATGTGATTTGAGTCCGGCCATCAGTGGGTCACTGGTATCATTCCAGATTTCTGAGAACGGGCGTTGTTTGACATTACCCAGGTCATAGTTCCACCAGAAGGTATCGGGATGTACGTTACCCAGGTTATCGATATTGGAAATATTGACACCTGATGCGTTTCCACCCCAGTTTTCCAGCCGGGTTTTAATTTCATCAACTTTGTGGGGATAGTGTTTTTCTACCCATTGTAATAAATAAACACCATCGGCATCATTGTTACCGGTTACGAATTCCTTTTCATTACCATTGCTCAGGTGTTCCATGCAGGTATCGAATAACAGGTCCATGGCATCTCGTGTCATTTTATGAAAAACATCATCACCACGATTTTTATTACCGCGCCCGGCATAGTTTAAATGGGAGAGATAAAACTTATCGATATCACGTTCATCCATCAACTCGAGAATTTGAGGTAATTCTGCTGCATTATCCTGGGTTAAAGTAAAACGCATGCCGACTTTAATATTATTTTCTTTACAAAGGTCGATGCCATGCATAGCTTCTTCGAAAGCGCCTTCACGGCGGCGGAACTTGTCATGAGTAGACTTGATACCATCGATGCTGATACCGACATAATCATAACCTACATCGGCAATCTGTTTTATATTGTGTTCATCAATTAATGTGCCATTGGAAGAGAGACCGACATAAAATCCCATGTCTTTGGCGCGATGTGAAATTTCAAAAATATCAGGTCGTAGTAATGGCTCTCCACCAGAGAGAATTAACACCGGAACTTTAAACTGTTTTAAATCATCCATGACCGTAAATACTTCTTCAGTATTTAATTCGCCGGGAAAATCTTTATCGGCAGATATGGAATAACAGTGTTTACAGGTGAGATTGCAACGACGAACCAGGTTCCAGATCACCACGGGACCGGGTGGTTTGCGAGCAGGGCCAATGGCTGTGTCATTGACCAGGTTTTTCATGAATTGAGTCATTCTGAACATAGTTGCTATCTCAGCTGTTAACCGATCCTGAGACCGGTTTTTTTCAAAATACGGGTACTGAACAGGATTTCATGGCCACGGTTATCTTCACCCAGTAACCGGGCAATTTGTTCAACCTGGGCGATGACTTCATCATGCGTTTTACCATGTACCATGGCAAACAGGTTGTAGGGCCAGGCAGGTAGAAAACGGGGACGTTGATAACAGTGACTTACAAAATCCAGTGAACCCACTTTCATACCAGCTGCAGAAATCTTTTCATCAGGAATATTCCATACACTCATACCATTGGATTTATACCCCAGTTTATAATGATTGGGAATAACACCAATACGACGGATAATACCCTTATCCAGCATTAGTTGCATGCGTTGTAATACCTGCTGTACATCCAGACCCAGTTGTTCTGCAATATCGTGATAAGGATGGCGGCTTAGCGGCAGGCCACCCTGGGTAGCGGCAATAATCTGACGATCAATAGCATCTATTTCTGTACGTTCAGTCATAGCTTGTGGGCTGGCGCTCATAGTCAGGCTTCAAATTTAAGTTCGAGAAAGTATTCTTCCTGCTTGGGCATATTAAATACTTCCAGTCCGGTTTGCTGTTCGATCTTGTGAATAACTTCATTAATTTTTTCAGGTGTTTCTGTGGCAATGACAAACCACATGTTTAACTCATGTTGTCGTGCATAATTATGTGCAACTTCATCGAATGCATTTACAATTTCAGTCACTTCATCGAAACGTTCAGGTTCAACTTTCATGGCAGCCAGTGTCAAACCACCACCCATTTTCTCAGCATTATAAATTGGGCCGAAGCGACTGAGTACGCCTTCAGTCGTCATTCTCTCAATTCGGCAGATTATTTCATCGATGGGAATATCTAGTTGCCGGGCGAGTTCATCCCATGGGGACTCTGTCAGTGGAAAGCCACCTTGCAGGTGATTAATAATTTGTCGGTCGATAGAATGCAGAATCATTTCTGTAATGTTTTTCTATCGTCCCTGTTTTGAATATAAATGGCACCGCGTTGTTTAAAGCAGCGGTTACTGAACAGGGGTTCATATTTAATATGACCCACGTTGCAGTGCTGTACCATAAGGTCCAGGTTTTTGAGAACATCATCCCGGTCCTTGCCATGGATCATGCAGAATAAATTATAAGGCCAGTCTGGCAGGTGGCGGGGACGACGGTAACTCAGGGTGACAAAATCAAATTGACCAAAGCATTCTCCCAGCTCATCCACTTGCGCATCAGGTATGTCCCATACCACCATGGCATTGGCTTTATAACCCAGCTGGCGATGATGAACGACAACGCCAAAACGTTTAATATCGCCTTTTTCACGCATTAACTGTATGTAATTAATTACTTCTTCTTCACTGCTGCCAATCTGCTCGGCAATAACAGCGTAAGGACGTGATACCAGTGGCAGGCCATGTTGTAGAGCTGCTATCAGGTTTCTTTCATTAATCAT
>JAOUQA010000232.1 GCA_029879605.1 Gammaproteobacteria bacterium | reverse complement strand
CCCTATATTGGCATGACCTGCCAGGCATTATTAATAAAATCAGACACCCTTATCACTGACTGTATAAACTTGAATCTCAAAGCAATTGATGGGGCTGTTGCACAACAGTGGAGAGAGCTGCAGATAAAATCCACAAGTGACCTTTACCCGTTTCCATTACTGGGCGTACCGGGTCTTTATGAAGCCAACAAGGAAGAACATTTTTATGATAACCAGGAATATTTCAGGCCGGCAAAAAAATATACTGGCGAATAATGCCCTGCAATAAATTTAAACTCCAGGCTGAAATTTATTCACTGGCTGCCAGCTCGTCTTCCAGGTCAGGTAACTTAAAACTTGCTTTCCCAGTTTCAGCTGCGAGGTGATCTGGACTGGATTCAGCATCTTCTTCAGGCTCTTCTTTCTCCATTAATGACAGACCGCCAAACATTTCTTCACCATCATCGTCATTTTTAGCAGCATGGGATGCCCCTTTCTCACCGAGTTCAATTTTCAGGCGAAGGTTATTTTCAGAATCTGCATTTTTCAACGCCTCTTCAAGACTAATACGACCTTCTTTATAGAGATTATAAAGTGCGGTATCAAATGTCTGCATACCCATTGCCTCTGACTTAGCCATAACTTCTTTAATTTCCTGGACATCACCCTTGAGAATAAGATCTGCAATACGAGGTGAATTTAATAATACTTCAATAGCAGCACAACGTTTATTATCAACTGTTGGAATTAAACGCTGTGAAACAAATGCCTGGAGATTCAATGACAGGTCATTAAGTAACTGTGGGCGACGCTCTTCAGGAAAGAAATTAATAATTCTATCCAGCGCCTGGTTGGCATTATTTGCATGCAAGGTTGAAATAGCCAGGTGACCGGTTTCCGCAAAAGCCAGTGCGTGTTCCATGGTTTCCTGATCACGAATCTCACCAATCAGGATAACATCAGGTGCCTGGCGCAGGGTATTTTTTAATGCATCTTCAAAGCTGTCTGTATCCATACCAACTTCACGCTGATTAACAATACAACCCTTGTGTTGATGAACATACTCAATTGGATCTTCAATAGTAATGATATGACCCTTACTATTAGTATTACGATGGTCAATCAGTGCGGCCAGTGAAGTTGATTTACCCGAGCCTGTACCTCCGACAAACAGTACCAGACCCCGCTTAACCATAATAACCTTTTGCAGTACAGCAGGCAGTCCCAGCTTGTTGATATCAGGTATTTCAGTTTCTATGTTTCGAATCACCATTGAAACTTCATTACGCTGCTTAAATATATTGACGCGAAAACGACCAATTTGATTAAGTGAAATAGCCAGGTTCATTTCAGGCTTTTGGGCAAATTCATGGCGTTGTTTATCGCTCATTAATTCATCAGCAAGCATAGCAACCCAGCCCGGAGGCGCTGCATCCTTACCCAGAGGTGTCAGTACACCATTAAATTTTGCACTGGGCCTGGCACCCGTTGACATATAAAGATCTGAACCGCCCTTTTCAGCGAGGACTTTTAGATAAGGAGTAATTTTCATGCAGAAACCCTAAAACAACATTGCACAAGATTGACGTGACTATAGATAGTAGGAGACTAATTTATAAAAAACTAGCGAGTAAATATTTAATTTATCACCTTTTTTTGCAGGGATTTACATGCCATTTCTAAATTTGTCAGTTTCTGTTACACCACTATCACGCACCAGCTTCAATGCCTGCGCATATTCTTTAAGAATATTTAACGACCACTCAATACGCTCTTTAAAATAACTATCTGCATCTTTATCGTTAGCCTGCGAATCCTGGTTAAGAACTTTTTCTACATTACGTATGATTATGTGCTCAGGAATATAACAGAGTCGATTATTTTTATAACTGCTCATACGAAGCTCAGCCACTGGATAGGCACCTCCATCACCTGACGACACTGTCACAATCATTGCTGGTTTATGTCCCAGCTCATTTTTACCAAATAATAAAAAAAAGTTTTTTAACCCGGCTGGGACCTGGCCATGCCATTCGGGTGATATCACAACAAAACCATCACTTGATGTTAATTGCTCGCGTAAATCAGGCAATAACTGTTCCCATTTCTCATCACCATCCCAGACCCCCTGATCCCACAATGGCAAGGGATTACCCGCCAGGCTAAAAATCCAGACATCATCACAAATACCACTTTTGAGTGACTGCCTGATATGCTGTGCAACTTTCATACTTTGAGAGTTTTCACGGTGACTACCGCAAATGATGGCGATTTTCATAGCTGATATTACCTGCTTTCTGTAACGTTGTTTTAAATAAAAAATAAGTTATTATGAGTTCTCAGGATACTTTAGTTATTTTTCTGCACTAATTTGATGCATAGATAGTATATCAAATGAAAACTATTTAACCTCATAAACAATACAGAATTAACTCCCATCCTGTTAACTGAATTTGAGCAATAACCAGAATCAGAGATAGCCGGCAAAATATGTAGCAGGTATTTTTGGTAAGGATGGAGATGAACTAAATGAATGACAGTTACAACTATACTGACTTTCTGGATCTTTTATCTGATGATAACAAGCAGGATCAGCTGTTAAAAAACAAACCACCAATTCAATCAGATGAATTAATATCAATTACTCAAAATCGCATAGCTGACAATCAACTATTTTCATATGTTCTGGCCAGGATTGACTCTATAGATCGATAACATCGCGAGCTAGATCCATATACATAAAATTTAATATGGCATCAATCCAGCCTGTCTATGGCACCAGGAACAGGGTTATGATGGTAGTAAATCCGGCCTGACCATCCAGTTTATAACCCAGAGCTCTTCCTGGCTGCGTTCCATACAAATGACACTTGCAGGCATAAAATCAACCAGCCCTGTTTCAATATCAACATTCATCAGACAGGAGACTAGTCGGGCCATAAATGGCAAATGTCCAACCAGGCAGGTGTCATGTTCTAAATTATCAACTTCCTCTGCAAAACTATTAACATCATCATTCGGGTTAATTCCCTGAATAACATCCAGCGCATCAATCGATAATTGCCTGCCAAGAATTTCAGCTGTCTGTTGCGCTCTTAACTTACCACTATGAAATATTTTTTCCGGTATTATATTTGCACGTTGTAAAAATTCAGCCATAGCCTGAACTTCTCTATTCCCCTGTTCTGATAAAGGACGATCAGCATTGACTTCTTTGGGTTCAGCCTGGCCATGTTGCATAAGGTATAGTTTCATTTTGTATCAGACTCCAGGAAACAGGTAACATCTAATAAACGATTTTTATCAACGATAAGATAAAATGGCGAATCTGAAAATTCGTTATTATAACGGCGTAACCAGTGGCACATGCTCACTTCATCACCAGAATATTTCTCATACAGCCTGTTGTAAAATCGCACCAAAAGACATGCCTGTTGCCAGGCAGGTGTATTTATTTCAATAAATTTTTTTACTGATGCCATTTCACCAATATCAGCACACTGCACGCCAAGTATCCTGGCGAGTTCTGCATGGTACATCCCGAGTATACCTGTTATCTGAAAAACAGCCTGCGTCAGTCGTTTAGAGTCATTCTCAATAACAGTTATCATGATTAAAAGTTTACAATAAAATCATAAAATAATTTACAGATGAATCTACTGAATCCATCCTCCTGTGTTCGTATATCAAAGAAGCGACAAAGATAATAATAAAAGCTAATATTTACTGACTAACTGATACTATCCTGGAGTCATCCACGACCCACCATTAAAACATCTGGTCTAGGCAACGGATTAAGTTTTTAACCAGTTGCCAGTAAACATATATTAATGTGCCGTGGTGGATAACCTGGGAAACAGTATATCCATTGCAACACCCGCCTGGTCATCAACATCATCCTTGGTAGCAGCCATATCATCCACAGACAACCCTGTTATTTCCCAGCAAACAGGATCGATAGCCAGCGTTTCTGGTGTAACTGGAATATCGGCCATTGCAGACCGAGTAATGGCAATACCAATATTTAATATGGCTGTTTCAAGCTGATAATCATCTGCTTTATCGGGCTCATTCTGACAACCAATTATTTCTATCAAACTCTCTGGCAAGGACCAGCTACTAAGTAAATCCGCACCCACCTGTGCATAGTCAAACCCCAGCAGTTCGCGCTCTGCCTGATGAAGAGATATTGCCTGCTGTCTAGCAATATCTATCG
>JAOUQA010000231.1 GCA_029879605.1 Gammaproteobacteria bacterium | reverse complement strand
GATAGCTATGGCTTTGATTTTATCTCTATCGCCAGCAACGTCCCTGGCTGAATTACCGCCTGATTTAACATCTGATTTAACAACCGATTTTTCAAATGGTTTAACGAAAGAATCAAACACCAGCAAAAAAGAACAATCGGCACCTAAAGAAATCGTTAAGGAATCAGATGTCATGAAACCGGTTGGTACGATCGAAACCAACCAGGAACTGCATTTACCTGCCGATGAAAAATATACCCAGTGGGAAATGACTGATGTTGAACAGATTGAAGATAAAATTGAAAAGAAAAATGTTCTTGAGCAGGTAGTCACTACCAAGAAACTGAAAGATGTTGTTCCACCAATTCAGTTTAAGTCAGGTAAAGCCGATATACCCGACCACTACATTGGTTTATTACGTGATGTTCTACAGAAAATGAAAAATCATCATAATGTACGACTACATTTTGTAGGCCACAGTGACAATGTGAAACTTTCAGGTCGATCAAAGAAAAAATATAAAGACAATCTTGGTCTGTCTCGTGAACGTGCAGGTACCACCGCTGAGTTTTTCCAGCGAGCACTGCGCTTACCACCTGAAGCTATTTCTTATGATGGCATGGGTGAAAGACAGCCAGTTGCTGACAATAAAACAGCTGCCGGGCGCGCTAAAAACCGCCGTGTTGAAGTTCAGGTCTGGTACGATGAAATTAATGAAAAGATTGTCGAAAAAGATATTGTTATCACCGGTGAAATGAGACGTATTAAAGTTTGTCGTATTGAAACTGTCTGTAAAATACGCTACAAGGAAGGACATAAGAACCGCGCGAAAATTAAGAACCTGATTCCTGCATTACAATATAATGAGAATGTTTCAGCTGCCCCTGATCATTTCCTACGCCAGATTTCACAGGCCATGGCTAATCTTAAAGGTAAAGAAAATATTACCGTTAAGCTGATTGGTTATACTGACAATATTGCGCTAGCGGGCCGTGAAGAACGTATTTACGGTGATCATATTGGCCTGTCTAAAGCCAGGGCTCGTCGACTGGCATTATCAGTACAGGAGGCTCTCAATTTACCTAATCGAGCCATCACCAGTGATGGTCGTGGCTCAGCATCACCCATGGCATCCAATGAGTCTGAAAAAGGCCGCGCTTTAAATCGTCGCATTGAAGTAGAGTTCTGGTATGACGATGCACTTGAAGAATTACCGGATGAGCCACAGGTCTGTCCAGAACAGGCGGCAGCTGAAACTATTACACGTGTTTATGATCCACCATCAGGTAATCTACCTCCTGTGTATTTCGAAAATGGTAAACCGGTTATGCCATTGAACTACCAGGGACAACTGGCAATGATTTTACGTAGCCTGGAAGGTAAATCCAATGCGCGGTTACGCTTTATTGGTTATACATCCAATGAGCGCCTTGATCGTCGTACCATGTTGATTTATGAAGATGATATAGGTTTGTCTGCTGCCCGTGCTCGTCGAGTTAAAGAACTTGTCATGAAAGAAATGAGCCTGACTGAAGAACAGGTAGAACATGAAGGGCGGGGCAATGTTCAATCTGCTGATGTCGTAAATATGGGATTCTCACAATCTGAGCCTTCACATGTTATTGTCGAAGCAGTTTATGATGACCTGGCGACTATGGATGAAGAAGAAGGGCTTGAAATAACACGTTTTAATCGCGTTGTTAAATTAAAAGATCCGTATTCTCTCAACCTGATGCGTATCACAGTTGATGGTAAACCTTTGCATGATCCAAACAAGAGTACTCAGGATATGCAACGTTGTACTGATGCGGCCCTGGAAGATGCAAATGTTCAGTTACGATTTGATGGTCTTGAAATCAAACCTCGATTAAATGTTAATGCCTGGCCAAACACAATTCGTTATAACGATCTTCGCGAAACAGAACATTATGAAGACCAGGTACGCTTTAAAATTTATAGTAATTACCCATCATATATCGATAAATCTGAAGTTCGGATTTTTGATCAGGAAAAATCCACACGAGATACACCGTTGGCTATAGTTGAAGTTGATAAAACAGGTAATGCATACTGGCGAGCAAACTTTGAAACTTATGATGCGCCCGGACGTGACCTTAAATACCTGTTACGTGTTTATGACAAGGAAGGAAATTTTGACGAAACCGAAACACAGTCTTTATGGGTAGTTGACATTCAGCAACCGGGACTGCGCGATCGTGATGCAGATAAAGAATTATTAATGGGATTTGGTAATAATCGACTGGCACTGGAAAATATGCCTAAAAAAGGTGGAACAGTACGGGTTAATGGCAGCGAAATCCCAGCAGGTCATAAGGTCTGGGTTGCAGGTCGATCCACACCTGTCAGTGAAGATGGTAAATTTATTTTTGAAGAAATTATTCCACCAGGTCTTCATACTATGGAAGTTGCAGTGCTCGATGAAGCGGGTGGTGGTGAATTATTCTTACGTGATTTAAAACTCGATACCAGCGAATGGTTTTATGTTGGTATTGCTGATGTAACAGCAAGTAAAGATAACACGAATGGGCCGGCTCAGCTTGTGACTGGCGATACAACTCATTATGACGATGATCTAACTATCGATGGTCGTATTGCTTATTACATAAAAGGTAAATTCTGGAGTGACTGGGAATTAACCTCCAGCATGGATACTCGTGAAGCACCGATTGATGAAATGTTTAGTAATTTTATTAATAAATCACCTGATTCATTGTTTAGACGCATGGATCCTGATTATTATTATCCAAGTTACGGTGATGATGGAACAGTTGAAGAAGGTGCGCCAACACAGGGTAAGTTCTATCTGAAAATCAATAAATATGCCAATCATATATTGTGGGGTAATTTTAACAGTAGTTACCTGGAAAATGACCTGGCGCATATTGAACGTGGTCTTTACGGCTTAAATTTACATTACGAAACAGAAAGCAGCACCAGCTTTGGTGAAAAGATTTTCAGTTTTGATGGTTTCCTGGCTGACCCCGGAACAGTTGCAAGCCGTGATGAATTCCGCGGCACAGGAGGTTCAGTTTACTTCCTAAGGCATCAGGATATCCTGATGGGTTCAGATCGAATCAGAATAGAGATTCGTGATAAGGATTCAGGCATGGTTGTTGGTGTAAAAAATCTTGCTTCTGCTCTTGATTATGATGTGGATTATCTACAGGGGCGCATCATGCTGACAGAGCCACTATCGGCAGTCGTTAATGACAGTATGCTTATAAATAGTGATGGTAGTAGCGGTGATCATGCTTACCTGGTAGTGAACTATGAATATACACCTGGTTTTAGTGAAATTGATACTGTTATTACAGGTGGCCAAGTTCATGCCTGGTTTGCGGATACTTTGAAAGTAGGTGTTACAGGTTCAACTACAGATGATGATATAACTCAAACCAGTTTGACCGGTGTTAATGTGACTTTGAGAAAAGATGCTGGAACCTGGATCAAAGTACAGTCAGCTACTAGTGAAGGGGCAGGAACTGATACATTAATTTCAAATGATGGAGGTTTTGGTTTTAACACGGTTACTCAACCCACTGGAGCGAATATAAATGCGGGTGCTACCCGGGTTGATGCCAGCCTGCAATTAAAAGAAGTATTACAGCATATTGAAGGCATGGAAGAAGTTAGTGGAACCATCACACTTTATTCACAGGAACTTGAACCAGGTTATTCTGCGCCAGGACTCGTAGCTCTAAACAAAACTACCCAGTCTGGTGGTACAGTGAGTGTTATTCCTATTGAAAATCTTGATGTTAAATTAAAAGCTGATAGCAAAAAACAGGAGCAGGGTTTAACAACCTCCGCCAATGAGCTGAATGTGGGTTATAAGGTTGATGAAAACTGGAAAGCAAGTTTCGGTTATCGACTGGATAAACGAACAGATAATTCACCTACTGTACTATTAACTCAAAAAGAAGGTAAACGTAGCGACCTGTTACTACAGGCAGACTATGATTCAAAAGAGAACTGGAATAGTTATATGTTTTACCAGGGTACACTTGATACGACAGGTAATCGTGAAGAAAACAGCAGAACCGGTTTTGGTGGTGGCTATCGCACCTCTGACAGATTCAAATTAACGGGTGAATTATCAGGTGGTGACCTGGGAACTACAGCTCAACTGGGTACAGAATATCTTTACACGGACAGTACTACGCTATATGCAAACTATTCAATTGATAATGAACGAACAGAT
>JAOUQA010000230.1 GCA_029879605.1 Gammaproteobacteria bacterium | reverse complement strand
GATCCAGAATGTACCACCCATGTGATCACTGGTGACATCAAAAACGTAATCACCACCGGTACGACCCTCGAAGATACGTGTAGCATCATCCCCGGGAGTTTCACCCGTGGTGTGCATGCCATGGGTATGCAGATTGGTTACGTTAGGGTCCTTAAAGACATTATGATCTGGACTTAGAGGCTGATAAGGCAGACGATTCTCAAATCGCAGAACATATTTCTTGCCGGGCTCCATAATGATAGTCGGGCCAGGAATACTGGGTGTCTGGCCTGCCTGTGCATAGGCTCGTGTAGTGAGTGTTTCACCATTGTTAAAAGTTACGGTGACCTGATCCATAATCAATGTACCCGTCAAGTATGTACCATCACTACTCGGTGTCCACTGAAACAGAGGTGCATCAGTAACCACATTGTTTGATGGACAGCTCGTTGCATGGGCAATGACAGGAATAGTCAAAGCCAGATAGAAAATTATCGATAATATTTTTTTCATTTGTCACTATCCTTTACAGTTTAAATCAATCTACATTGATAAAAACCAATAACAGCAAAATCTATACCACTATTTTAAGTAACTGTATTTATTAGAGATATAAAAAACAAGAATGACTTCGTGATTAAATAGTGTAAAAAAAGGTGACATATTTCACAAATATTTCGAGCAGACATGTAATCCTTCTCTCCCAAAAAAAGCCGGGGTAAAGTCTCCCTGCTGTTCCAAGAACCTGCCCCATATCGTCATAAGTCATTGTAGCTATTGAGAATAAAATTATGCCAACCACATACATCAGTCTAGCGGGGATATTAAAGAATCGATGTAATTGTTGTTTCTTGCCACCGGCGCTTTATAAACAAACTGGCCAATGACTGATTCCAGCAAATCATATTCTGGAACAATTAACTATATTACAATTTCCGGTATAACTAATACTGCAGGTCTTTATGTTTACACATAATAATATGTGTAATGCGAAGACCAATACTTAGGGTTATTTATATACAGAGAAATCATTATGAAAAAAATTATTCTAGCTTTAATGGTCACAACACTTCCCGTAGCCTGTGCGACCATAGAAAAAACACCTCAACTCACGGATAGTGAAAAACAGGCACTGGTTGCCGAGGGCAAAAAGATTTTCATGGAATTCGCTAATAATCTTGTCGGACACGTCAAGGGCGGACTGAAAAGTGGCGGCCCGGTAAAGACAATTGAAATCTGTAACAGGGTAGCACCCGCCGTTGCTGCAGAGCTCTCTATAAAACACGGTGTTGAGCTGGCACGAACCAGTCTTAAACTACGTAACCCAGACAATGCCCCTGATGCCTGGGAAAAAAATGTCCTGATTAAATTTGAAGAGCGCAAAGCCGCCGGTGAAGACATACAAAAACTGGCTTATAACGAAATCATTATAGAAGATGGTAAAGCCTACTTCCGCATGATGAAGGCAATCCCCACTGCTGAAAAACCCTGTCTCATGTGTCATGGTGAAAAGGCCAGGCAGGACATCGACAGTAAACTCAGCGAACTCTATCCCGAAGATAAAGCTCGAGGCTATAAGACGGGGGATATTCGCGGGGCATTCACCCTGAAGAAAGCACTTTAATCCCACGGATAAGAGAGCCGGAGGAATTATTTTTTAATCACTCCGGCAGCTTATTTACACAACCTGAAAATATGTCGCCCTAGAACTTGATACGCTGACCTTCTCGCAATTCATCGAGAGAATAGTGTGTTCCCCGCCAGTCAATACCGCCATTTTTTAAACAACGATAACCTGACCACAACAACATACAACTAAACAGTAATATCCCGACAGGGAAAAACAACAGGCTGATGCTCTCCGAACGTTTCTCACGTATAAAGAATACGGAGAAAAACAGGTGGAACACGATTGGTAAACCGGCAAATAACAGTAACAGGTTTGAATCATAAACAAGACCCGTTACCAGTGCCGTGGCAGGTGCTACAACCAGAACCCAGAGCCCGGCAACCATGAATAACATACGCCACCAGCGATAATGAGCACCCGGCCCAAACAGGTTTTTTTCCAGTCCCTTGAACATCTCTTTAACACTGGCATACCAGGGAACGGCAAGACATTCATCCGCCAGGGCAAAGTGTGTCCGGCCTCCCGCTTTTTTTATCATTACACCCAGGCCGTAATCATCCCCCGGCTCCATGCGTAACCATTCAAAGCCGGGGCTTTGATGAAAGGTCTCTGCGCGCACCAGGTTAAAAGCCCCTATACCCATCGGGGTCTGACTGCCCGGCCTGTTAACCTGGTCAGCCCTTGTGGATAATAAAAATAACAGGCCAAAGGTGCGTATTGCCACCTCGATCCAGAAATTATGCAGTATCACCCTGGGCAATAGCGCCAGGTGATCAACTTCATGATGTGCCACGTATTGCATGGCGTGTTTAAGGGCATCGGGCTCAAAACGAATATCGGCATCGGTAAATAAAAACCAGTCTCCCGATGCCTGTTGCACGCCCAGGTGTAAGGCATGTACTTTGCCCAACCAGCGAGCCGGCAATGAATCAATATGTACTGGCTGAATGCGAGTATCACTGGCAGCCATGCGGTTGAGGATTTCACCGGTGGTATCGGTTGAGCGATCATTAATGACGATAAATTCAATGGCAGGATAATTCAGTGCCAGTACACTG
Organism: Gammaproteobacteria bacterium; assembly: GCA_029879605.1. GTDB lineage: Bacteria > Pseudomonadota > Gammaproteobacteria > SZUA-229 > SZUA-229 > JAPHQX01. Next base: position 1,602 of record JAOUQA010000230.1, on the reverse strand, counting down.
CTTAAAGCTTCTTCAATATGCTCTGCCTCATTACAGGCTGGAATGATAACGCTGATTTTCGGCCAGTGAGTCAGTTCATGTTCTATTTTATTAACTTCATTATGAAAAAAAGGAATTCGTTTAAGTGTCCACATCAGGCGAGAAAATATCAATACCCAGAATCCACAGAACAGGCCGGTAAAAATATACAGTAGTGTCATTACCTGACTCCGTAAATAATAAATCTTCTAAGCTAAAAAAGCGCACACAATACTTAAGAGCCAGGTGTTTCGATAGAATAGAAATAAAACCAGTTTTCGAGTACCTGGCTTTATTCTATCTTTTCCTTATCAACATCCTTATTGAAATCTGAAATCTTCCCTACTATAGAAAACCTGTCTTTTGGGTTTATTATCGTTGGAAAAGCAACCAGCAAATTATTTGGATAAATAATGACTTCCCTGTTTTCACTAATCAACCTGGTATTAAATAAATTAATCTCTGAAATATAACCTTCTATATAATTATCAAGATTAATAACACGAACAAAATCACCCCTGCGATATGACTTGCTTGTTAACAACAGGAAAAAGGCCGTCACATTACTCAGCACTGACCAGCTGGCAAACATGGCAACACCGGTAATTGCCAGGATACTTGCCGATAAGGTCAATAGTCCTTTGAAATCAAAGCCCCAGACAAACAGAATAATAATGACTGAAATTAAAAATGAAAATAAACTTAATGTTGTATTTGCCCTGTCGCCAACAACACCTTTCAAATGGCCCTGTTCAACATATTCATCAATCTTTGGAGCTATAATTCTGCGCACTATCAAATGCAGAGCCACAACAATCAGGCTCAAGCCAATATTGACCTTATATTGATATAACCACTCGATCAGAGAGTTTAATACTTCATTCATAGCTTCATTAAATCTTAAAGATTATTGATTTATTTTACCCACGTTATTTTTAATAAACTCTGATAATTCATCAATTTTCTGATTTAACATCATTATTTCAAGATCAGTTTTTAAACTGACTTCATAACCTGCATCAACTTTTAATTTATCTTTTTCTGACTGCCTATTCTGAGACATCATAATAACAGGTGCCTGTATCGCTGCCAGTGTTGACAGGCCCAGGTTCAAAAGAATGTATGGATACGGATCAAACGGTTTTAACGGGTCCAGCACAAGAAAGGAATTATATATAACCCAGCAGACCATAATTGCAGAAAAAAACAGGATAAATGACCAGGAGCCAACAAACCGGGAAACCTTGTCAGCAAGATCCTCACCAAAACTTAGTTCTTCCTGGTAGGTATCGTTTACATTCTCAACAATTGACTCTTCATTAGCGATACTTTCAATAACTTTCTTTTCTTCTTTTGATAGCTCCTTAAACTCCATGCCTAACAGGGCTCTCGCCAGGTTGTCGATATACTTAATCATAATTTACACTTCCGCAATTAAACAAATAGCCTGCAATATAAATATTGTTTATCACCCGGACTCATAATGATTCAGTCGTGGTGCTTATGACAATTAAAGATCAATATCATGCTAAATACCACAGCTACAACTGGATAACAGGAACTTTTTTATCCAGGCCCGTCTTT
>JAOUQA010000229.1 GCA_029879605.1 Gammaproteobacteria bacterium | reverse complement strand
CATGTTTGGTGATTTTGCCTGAATATTGTCACATTTGAATTAAATAATTATAGCTGACTGTAAAATAATGAATCAAAAATCCAGTATTGTCGAATTGTTCACAGATGGTGCCTGTCGAGGTAACCCCGGGCCGGGAGGCTGGGGTGTATTACTATCGTTTAATGGGCAGGAAAAAGAACTGTTCGGCGGTGAAGCCGATACTACGAACAATCGTATGGAGTTACTCGCTGCGATTGAGGGGCTGGAAGCCTTAACACGTCCTTGTGAGGTGACTTTATATACGGATTCGAAGTATGTGATGCAGGGTATTACGGAATGGATAACTAACTGGAAGGCCAAAGGCTGGAAAACCTCGGCCCGGAAGCCGGTTAAAAATATTGATTTATGGCAGCGGCTGGATCAGGCCAGGGATCGACACCAGGTAAAGTGGGTATGGGTGAAAGGGCATTCCGGGCATAATGGTAATGAGCGAGCGGATGAGCTGGCCAATCGTGGGATTGATAGATTGTAATCTTTCAATCCTGTTTTAGTTTTTAGATTAGCCTGATTTTCGCTTTCAACCCGTCGCGTTAAACTTTAGACTTGGCATTCATGATTTTTAAATGTAATAACAGTTCAATATGCGCCAGATAGTACTAGATACAGAAACCACCGGCCTTGACCCTAAACAGGGGCATCGCATTATCGAAATCGGCTGTGTGGAAATCATTAACCGTCGAATTACTGAAAATGTTTATCACCAGTATATCCAGCCTGACCGGGAAATCGATGAAGGTGCTTATGAAGTGCATGGGATCAGTAACGAGTTCCTGGAAGACAAGCCCCGTTTCAAGGATATTGTCGATGACTTCATGCAGTTTGTGAAAGACGCTGAGCTGGTTATTCATAATGCGCCCTTCGATGTGGGTTTTCTTGATCATGAACTGAAGCTGCTGGCATCAGGGCAGGGTGTTATTGCAGATCATTGCACGGTGACCGATACCCTGGTGATGGCTCGTCAGAAACACCCGGGGCAGAAGAATAACCTGGATGCCCTGTGTAAGCGTTATGAAGTGAATAATGCACAACGTGAATTACACGGAGCCTTGCTGGATGCGGAATTACTGGCCGAAGTGTACTTACGTATGACGGGAGGCCAGGTGACCCTGTCACTGGGTGGACAGGGTGATAGTAGTCAGGATGGTAAGGTATCCAGCCCAATACGTCGACTGGATAGTCATCGACCCGTCCTTAAAGTGATACATGCCAGCGCGGATGAATTATCAGCCCATGAAGAAAGCCTGGGGCGACTGGGTGAAAACTGTATCTGGACACCATCTTAGTAGTTTACAGCGTCTATTGACCATGTTTAAGAATGCGTTCTTTTTCACGGCTCCAGTCACGTTCTTTTTCAGTAGCTCGTTTATCGTGAGCTTTTTTACCCTTGGCCAGTCCGATTTCCAGCTTGGCGCGGCCTCTTTTCCAGAACATTGCCAGCGGAACCAGGGTGTAGCCTTTACGTTCGACAGCGCCGATGAGTTTGTCGATCTCCCGACGATTAAGCAGTAATTTCCGGGTACGGGTTTGATCAGGTTTGATATGGGTTGATGCTGAGAGCAGGGGTGTAATCAGCCCGCCTAACCACCAGACTTCATTGCCTTTAACCAGGATATAACTTTCCGTCATTTGCACCCGTCCCGCACGCAGGCTCTTAACTTCCCAGCCTTCCAGTACCAGTCCGGCTTCAAACTTTTCTTCGATAGAATAGTCATGGCGTGCTTTTTTATTCAGCGCAATGGTGCTGCTGGGCGCTTTTGACGATTTTTTCTTTTTAGCCATGATCTTTCTGAACACAGGTGTGATGAATTAGCATGGCATTATACATTCGATAAATAGTTGAGTAACAGGGCATTTTTTATCAAAATGTGGCAACATCATGACAAAATACAGAAGCTTATCAGCAGGAGGACTTATTGGTGACTGAACAACGTACATCTATCCATGGCCAGTGGTCGAACAGAATGGCTTTTATTCTGGCGGCAACCGGTTCTGCTGTCGGCCTGGGCAATATCTGGAAGTTTCCATATATAGCAGGTGAAAATGGTGGTGGTGCATTTGTTCTGATCTACCTGTTCTGTATAGCAATCATCGGTATTCCGATTATGATGGCAGAGGTAATGCTGGGGCGTCGTGGTCGACAGAGTCCTATTAACACGATGGCGACGCTGGCACTAGAAGAAAAGCGCCCTGCACCCTGGTCGATACTGGGCTGGATGGGGGTTCTGGCCGGGTTTCTGATCCTGTCCTATTACAGCGTAATTGCAGGCTGGGCATTGTCCTATGTTTTTCGAACAGCGGGGGGGATGTTTGAAGGTGCAACGGCCGATGGCGTCAGTAGTATTTTTGCACAGTTTGTCTCCAGCCCTGAAAGCCTGCTGGCCTGGCATACGATTTTTATGGTGGCGACCATGATCATTGTTGCCCGTGGGGTACAGCATGGACTGGAAAAAGCAGTACGTTATTTAATGCCGTCACTTTTTATTTTATTGATTGTGCTGGTGTTCTATGCAATTACAACAGGTTATTTCAATGATGGCCTGTCATTTTTATTTTCACCGGATTTTAGCAAAATTACCCCGGATGCTATTTTGATTGCCATGGGGCATGCTTTCTTTACTTTAAGCCTTGGTATGGGTGCCATTATGGTTTATGGATCTTATTTGCCAAAAGATACATCTATCGCCAAAACATCCATCGTGATTGCGGGTGCAGATACGTTAGTAGCTTTACTGGCTGGTATGGTTATTTTCCCTATCGTGTTTGCAAATGGGCTTGAGCCTGGTGCGGGACCAGGTCTAATTTTTAAAACCCTGCCAATAGCGTTTGGTCAGATGGATGCCGGGATTCTAATTGGTACCCTGTTTTTTATATTGCTGGTATTTGCTGCCTGGAGTTCTGCGATTTCATTAATTGAGCCTGCAGTGGCGTGGCTGGTAGAAAATAAAGGTATGAACCGGATTTATGCATCTGTCTGGATTGGTATTGCAACCTGGATAATGGGTATCGGGACAGTATTATCGTTTAATTTATGGGCAGATTTTAAACCACTGTCGATGTTTAAAATTTTTGAAAACAGTACAGTTTTTGATTTACTGGACTTTTTAACGGCCAATATCATGTTGCCTCTGGGTGGTTTGTTTATTGCGGTGTTTGCCGGCTGGTTAATGCGGGAACGTTCAAGCCAGGATGAGTTAAATACATCATCAAAGGGTTACAGTACCTGGCAGTTTTTAGTGCGTTATATTGCACCAATTGCTGTTATGATTGTGTTCCTGAATGTTATTGGTGTGTTTTAGTTAACAGGTTGAGTTGTGTCATTAATTTCCCGAAATGCCCTGGTGCCCTATACGACCGAGGAAATGTATAAACTGGTTGAAGACATTGAGTCTTATCCCCAGTTTCTCCCATGGTGTCGATCTACTGAAGTGCTGAGTCGAGATGAAAATGAAGTCAGGGCCAGCATTGAAATTGCTAAGAGCGGGTTACATAAATCATTCACTACTACCAATCGCATGCAAAAAAATAAAATTATTGAAATGCGTTTGCTTAAAGGGCCTTTCAAACACTTACAGGGTTTCTGGCGTTTTGATGCCTTGAAGAATAGCCAGGCCTGTAAAGTAACATTCGACCTGGATTTTGAATTTGAAAATAAATTAATGGCCCTGGCTGCGGGTTCTGTATTTAACCAGATAGCCAATACTATGGTAGATGCTTTTAGTAAACGCGCAATTGAGGTTTATGGTGAACGAATCTAATTTGATACATGTTGAAGTTGCTTATGCAAGACCTGATCAACAGGTGATTGTAGAGCTGGATGTACCGACAGGAACAACTATTGAGCAACTAGTACTTGAATCAGGTATCCTGGAAACTTTTCCTGAAATAGATCTGGAAAAAAATAAACTGGGTATATTTGGTAAGCTCGTTAAAAAAGACAGTGTATTAAATCAGGGGGATAGAGTTGAAATATACCGCCCATTAATAGCAGACCCTAAAGAAGTGCGTCGTCAGCGGGAAGCAGAAGGCAAGCGCATGAAGAAGGGTGGTGGTTAATTAAATCTATTAATTAGTCGATGATTTATTTAACGGTAGCTCCAGCCAGAAAGTAGTATTTCCTTCCGGGGTGCTCGTGACGCCTACCTGGCCATGCATTAATTCCATCAGGTTCTGTACGACAGTAAGACCAATGCCAGAACTTTCTGTATCAAACATAGTAGTGGATAAGTTATCAAAAGGGATGAACAG
>JAOUQA010000228.1 GCA_029879605.1 Gammaproteobacteria bacterium | reverse complement strand
CAGCGACCTGTTCAACTACATGGACAATAGTTTCACGATCATCAGAGCTGGCAGTAATATCCAGGAAGGTAATTTCATCCGCACCTTCTTTATCATAACGACGCGCTACTTCAACCGGATCACCTGCATCACGAATATCGACAAACTGGACACCTTTAACAACACGGCCATTATCAACATCAAGACAGGGAATAATACGTTTTGCCAGTGCCATTAAGATTCCTGACTATTAACCCATGCCTGAGCTTCCGCCAGGTCCAGAGTACCCTCGTAGATAGCCCGGCCGGTAATAGCGCCCATAATACCCTCATCTTCAACTGCCTTGAGAGCCTTGATATCATCCAGGTTGGTGATACCACCCGAAGCTATAACTGGAATATGAATCGCCTGGGCCAATTTCACAGTGGCATCAATGTTTACGCCCTGCATCATGCCATCACGGGAAATATCGGTATACACAATGGCCTCAACACCGTCTTCTTCAAATCGCTGCGCCATATCTATAACATCATGTTTTGATACCTTCGACCAGCCATCAACCGCCACCTTGCCATCTTTGGCATCCAGTCCAACAATAATATGTCCTGGAAAACCAGCGCATATGTCACTAATAAAATGAGGATCGGTGACCGCCTTGGTACCTATAATGACATAGCTGACACCAGCATCCAGGTAGGTAGTGATAGTATCTTCTGAACGAATACCACCACCGACCTGAATAGGCACATCAGGATAGGCCTCAGCGATCGCATGAATCACATCAGCATTCATGGGTTTGCCTTCAAAAGCACCATTTAAGTCCACCAGGTGCAGTCGCTGGCAACCAATCTCAACCCAGCGACCAGCCATCGCAACCGGATCATCAGAGAACACAGTATCGTCCTCCATTTTACCCTGGCGCAGTCGAACACATTTACCGTCTTTTAAATCAATGGCGGGGATAAGTAACATATTTTTTTCCTGATCTATTGCCCATTCCACTTAGAAAAATTTTTTAATAACTGAAGTCCATCCTGAGCACTTTTTTCAGGATGGAACTGTACTGCAAAAACATTATCACGCCCTATAGCTGAAACAAACTCAAACCCATACTGGGTTGTTGCCTCTACTATCGAAGCGTCTTCCGGATCAATATAATAACTGTGTACAAAATAAAATCGACTACCATCGTCTATTCCATGCCATAAAATATGATTTTTTTTATGATGCACACCATTCCAGCCCATATGAGGAATTTTCAGCTTCTCACCCTGTTCATTTTTGAGTTCTTTACCAAAAAAATGAACATCACCCCCATACAGCCCTAAACAGTCCACCCCGTTATTTTCCTCACTATGAGACAACAACACCTGCATACCCATACAGATACCCAGGAAGGGCTTTTCCTGCGCAGCTTTCAGTACGACATCTGCCAGCTTACGATCGACTAATTCCTGCATACAATCCCGGGCTGCCCCCTGCCCGGGAAAAACAACACGGTCAGCATTTTCTATTACATCGGCCTCAGAGGTCACAACGACATTCTGTCCTTCAGCTACATACTCAAGGGCTTTAGCAACAGAACGAAGATTTCCCATGCCATAGTCAACAACAGCGATTTCAGGCACTACAAAGCTCCCTTGGTAGAAGGCAGAATACCTTCCATACGAGGGTCTGTTTCCAGCGCCATACGCATGGCCCTGCCCAGCGCCTTAAAAATCGTTTCAGCTATATGGTGAGCATTACGACCCCTGATACAGTCAATATGCAGGGTTACCTGGGCGTGATTGACAAATCCCTGGAAAAACTCACCCAGCAGATCAACATCAAACTCACCTATCATGGCTCGCGGGTAATCAGCCTTATACTCAAGACCTGGGCGACCTGAAAAATCTATCACAACCCTGGATAACGCCTCATCCAGGGGAACATAGGCATGGCCATATCGGCGTATACCTTTTTTGTCACCTGTAGCCTCAGCAAAAGCCTGCCCCAGGGTTATACCCACATCCTCAACAGTATGGTGCGCATCGATATGCAAATCACCCTTGGCCTCAATAGCCAGGTCAAACATGCCATGACGAGCCACCTGGTCAAGCATATGCTCCAGGAAGGGAACACCTGTATTAAAGCTGGATTGGCCAGTACCATCCAGATTCACTTCCACACTAATCTGTGTTTCCAGTGTATCTCGCTTTACCTTTGCTGTACGGTCAGCCATTAGAAAGGATCCCCATATATTATTCGATGGTTATAAAACGCTATAGGATACACTGTAACGATCACGGAATTAAGTGAAATTATTAGCTTAAGAGACAAAAACGTCTACCTAAGATACTGAATTGAATGATTATTTCTAATACAAAAACCCTGTCATTCGAGACAGGGCTTAAAATAGATTTATTACTTACCCTGAACCATCTTGTTATAACGAATTCTAGAAAAATAACAATTCAGGAAAGTAGACGCATTAAACATTAACCACAGGAATACAAAAGTAAACACATAGGCTTTAATTCTGAATACACCTTCATCTACATCGAGATGTAAAACAATAGCAATATCTGCAGGATCAATAAAAGAAAATAGCAAAAACACTAGAGCACCAACGACTAACGCATTTGTCCATAAAAAAGAAAGCATACATTTACAACTTGGACCTTCACCCATCTATCAATCCCCACACAATATTTAAAAAAACCTAGATAATTTATCTACTTAAAAAACAGAGCCTATTTATTAACGTTTTTACTATTTTATGTCAAGCAAGGTGCTAATAAAACAAAACCATTAACATCCTCTAATATACCTTTTATTTCGACTTAAACCTGCAACCAGAAGGTCACAGGGCCATCGTTTACCAGGCTCACTTTCATATCTGCACCAAACTGACCCGTTTTTACCATATCCAGCTCCTGACTGGCCAGCTCCACCAGCCTGTTAAACCATTTTTCACCTTCTTCGGGTGTAGCAGCAGATGAAAAACTGGGACGCATACCTTTTTGCGTATCAGCCGCCAGGGTAAACTGGGACACCAGTAACAGCTCTCCACTGACCTGTTTTAAGCCAAGGTTCATTTTACCCTGATCGTCCTCAAATACTCGGTAGCCTGATATTCTTTCCACCATACGTTTCGTCCTGGCCTCATCATCACCTTTTTCTATCGCTACTAATACCAGTAAGCCCGGTCCTGTCCTGGCTATTTCCTTACCAGCTACCGCGACACTGGCTTCTGTTACCCGCTGTAATAAAGCAATCATTTTTTAATCTCTTTACATATAAATACTATAATGACTCAGACACCCAAGCTGCCACCATCACTATTTTTTGTAGGACATTTCCTACAAAATAATAGCCAATTTCCTTACATACGAACGTAGAAACTGCTTATAGCAGGCTAGTAGCTTAACACTCATAATCAAATCGTGGACGAAGGACTTGGCCTGACATGGAAACATGGGATGTACAGGATGTAGCATGTACGGAATACCAGGGAGCAACGTGTATTAACAGGAATAGCTACAGCGCCAAAACTCAATCACCAAGGGCATTGGATGCTCAGACCCCGGTAAGGATTACCGGGGTTTTTTATGCCTGTCAAAAAAACATCCAGATTACTAAATTTAGCCGTTACGAATTTTCCTACATGATTACACCCAACTGACCGACTGTATTTATCGTTATTCCCTGATTACCTGCCACAACGCCACAAACATATAATCCTCTCCGTGATACAGGACGTATCACATTCGCAAGAAAACCTGCTTTCAAGGATGAATCTTGTTAGTAAGTCATGGATGACTCAACCCCGGCACGGATGCCGGGGTTTGTTATTTTAGACAAGCTAAATTTTAACTATGAATTTTGTCACTATGCATGTATCTTTTTGACTCATGCCATTTGTCAAACCACCTAAAACTTTACTACGCCAGGCCGGCAAAGCACTCACTGATTTTAACATGATCCGGGATGGTGACAGAGTATTACTGGGCCTTTCAGGCGGTAAGGACTCGTTATCCCTACTTCATATTCTGCATCATTTTCAGAAACATGCACCGATACATTTTGATCTTGCGGCCATGACCGTTGATCCCATGGCAGGTGATTTTGATCCCTCACCTATGATCCCATACCTTGAATCATTAGACATTGAATACCATTACTGCAAAGAGCCTATTATGGAAATGGCGAAAGAACATATGGGCAAACCATCATATTGTTCTTTCTGCTCACGAATTAAACGCGGCATTATGTACAGCACGGCAAGAAAAAATAATTTTAATGTAATTGCACTGGCCCAACACCTTGAT
>JAOUQA010000014.1 GCA_029879605.1 Gammaproteobacteria bacterium | reverse complement strand
CAAAGGACACTCATCAGAAGTATTAAACAACTGGAATCAGAAAAGCACATTAGCATCAAAAAACGGGGCTTTACTATTCATGATCTGAATAGCTTGAAAAAAATCAGTTCAGGTAGTTAACATCTTCCAGTTTTATGAAGCTTGTAATTACTGCAATTAATTACATTATAAATAACTAATGATTAAAATTCTTATATTTACCAGAACCTCAACCTGTTTATCCTTACTAAACAACCAGATAACTACTAATCGACACATTTAAAAACTAATTAATCTCATTTAATCTTCTTCATTCAACTAAGCTGTCATGATTTTTTTACAAAATTTTCTTAACAAACCATATTTATTCATTATTTTTTTACTTAAGTGACATTTTTCATTGTCCAGATACCTGACTCTAGGCAAATATGAACCTGCATTGATTCTAATAATTAGATTTTTCAGGCTAACAAAGTTTTTATAACAAAAATAAACAATGCATTTTTTTTAATTTACATCGGGTGGAAAATCATGGCATCAAATGATAATGAAAGTACCATTAAGGTATTCACAAAAGACGAAATTGAGGCGCTTAAACAGGACCCCAATATCGCTAATCATGGCCGACGCAGTTTTTTAAAATGGAGTGCACTAGTTTCATCACAGGCAGTGATAGGTGGCGGAATTCTTAATCTATTAACCAGCTCGGAAGCTCGAGCCGATGATACATTTAATAATGTCACCGGCTGGGTTTACTCAGTCTGTGGTTACTGCTCTTTTGGTTGCGGACTTCATATCGGGGTCAATGCAGCTGGTGAAGCTGTGGCAGTTCGAGGTAATGAAAAACACCCGACAAATAATGGTCGCGTCTGTGTTAAAGGATTATACGAACATCAAATCCTCGATACACCTGATCGTGGCAAATGGCCACTGGTTAGAGACGCCAGTGGTAACTGGAAACGCATCACCTGGGATGAAGCTACTACTATTCTCAGCCAGAAAATCATTGATGGTGTTGATGCAAAAGGCGCAGATTCCATTGCCACCTACAATACCGGGCAATGGACACTGGAAGAATATTATGCCTTTGGCAAACTGGGTAAAGGCGCCATCGGCACAGGCACCATGGATTCCAACACCAGACTGTGTATGGCAGCTGCAGTCGTGGGCTATCTCACCACCTTTGGCTCTGACGGCCCTCCTGGCTGCTACGATGATGTAGAAAATACTGACTGTTTCTTTGTTTTCGGCATGAACCCGGCAGAAATGCATCCCCAGCTCTGGCGTCGTATTGCCAAAGCGCGTCGCTCCATTCGAGCACCTAAACTCATCGTAGTTGATCCTCGCAACACCCAGACGGCTCGCAGCGCGGATCTACACCTGGCACTGAAACCCGGTACCAACCTGGCACTGATCAATGGCCTGGTACAGCAAATCATTGCCAATAACTGGACTGACAGCAATTACATCAATGCACATACGCGCAATTATGATGCCATGGCTGCCACGGTTGCTAAATATACACCTGACTATGTGTCAGCCATTACTGGCTGCCCAGCCGCAGATATAGCTCTGGCTGCCAAATGGATTGCTGAGTCACCTGAAACCCTGTCTCTGTTCATCCAGGGCGTTTACCAGTCCATGGGCGCTACAGATACAGTACGTATGATCTGCGCCATGCACCTCATTATGGGCAAGATCGGACGCCCTGGATCATCACCCTTCAGCATTACCGGCCAGGCCACAGCTATGAGCAATCGAGAAGCAGGCGCATCCTCTGCCCTGGCTGGTTATAGAAATCCTTACAATATTGAACATACCAACTGGCTGGAAGACTTCTGGAATGTTGACCGAGGCAAGATCCCACGGCGCAAACCCACAGCCATCACATCAAACCGTGATTACCAGGATTACAACAGCCATGTTGAAATGATGCGCAATGGCGAGCTTAGCCTGTTCTGGATTCAATGTACTAACCCGGCTGTGACCCTGCCCGATTTAAACAAGCTGTATTCCTATATGGACTTCAATAATCCCAACCGACCCTACATTGTGGTACAGGATGTATATGAACCCATGGAATGCACTCACTTTGCTGATATGTTCCTGCCTGCTGCCATGTGGGGTGAAAAGACCGGTGTTTATACCTGTTCAGAACGCAAGGTAAACCTGGGGCGTCAGGCTGTTCAACCGGCTGGATATGATTTACGTGCCGATGGTTATGGTGCCTATGCAGACCTTGAAATCACTAAGATGGTGGCTGAAAAGATTGCCTCCATGGATTCACGTTTCGCCACTAAAGATGGCAAGCCTCTGGTCACCTTCAACTCATATGAAGAAGCCTTTGAAGAATGGAAGCAGGTATCTGCCGGTCAGATTTGTGATATGAGCGGTATGACCTATGCTCGCATCGAAGCCAATGAAGGCATTCAATGGCCATCCACACCTGGCAATATCTATGGTGGCACTCGACTTTATGCCGATGGTCGCTTCAATACCAACTGGGATGACACACAGGGCGGCACACCAGATAAACCCTGGGTTGACCCAGACAATTTGAGTCGCGCCTATCTCTGGGCTGTGGATTATATCGAAGCACCGGAAGTACCCGATGCGGATTATCCATTCTGGCTTCTTACCGGCCGTGTTGTCGAACACTTCCACAGTCGAACCAAAACCAAACGCGTACCCCAGTTGCATGAAATGGTGCCGGAAAATTATGTTGAAATGCACCCCAGTGATGCAGCCGCACTAAATATCGCTAATGGTGACCTGGTACGACTAACAACACGCCGAGGTGAAATTGAAGTTAAGGCATTAATTGTAGGCACTGTCCAGCAGGGCCAGGTCTTCTGCCCCATGCACTTTGCAGACCTTGATCCTCAGGACAAGGCTATCTATGGCAATCGACTGGCAGCCACAAACCGGCTCACTATGAACTGGGTCGACCCGCATTGTAAACAACCCATTTTTAAACACTGTGCCGTTAGACTGGCCAGGGCTTAATGGAGGAGATGATCATGAAATATTTAAGCAAATCCATTAAATTTTTACTAGCCCTGCTGTTGACTACAACAATTGGCTTATCCGTATCGTTTGCTGGAAAAGGCCCTGGTGGCCCTGGCGGCCCTGATCCGGTACCCGGAGATCCTGTTACCCAGGTCTTCGATACCAGCTTTGCTGTTGAATTCAGCTACTCCTGCCTGGGTGGTGGCTGCCATGAAACAGATCAGACATTGTTAGAAGAGTATGCTGCTTCAAAAATGACTCACACCATGGTTAAGTGCAATGCCTGCCACGGTACACACACGGCAGAAACAGTAGGACTGGAGAAGCCCAACCTGACAGGTTACTTCCCCGGCATAGGTCCTACCGGTTACAAGGTTGATACTGACCGTTGTAAAGTCTGTCATAACAATGAGCATGTGGGCGGAGGCAAAAAATCAGGGGATGGCTGTTATAGCTGTCATGCACCCCATGTATTTGCACCACCTAAAAAATAACTCATTGTAACCCGTAAAGAAAAAGCCAGGTCACTTACTGACCTGGCTTTTTTATGAAAACAGATAACCTTTCATCTCATCCTTATTTAATTACGCATTAAACTTTTTTCCTTCAGAGGGTATGCCATTTTTGATTTTTCTTCAGTACTAATCTTTTTCAACTTAAAGCCAAGGCTATTCAAAGCTTCATACAATTTAATAAGACGAGAACCTGGCTTGTCGAGCATTGTATATTCAATAACTGCCAGAATTTCACCCGAAGGTCGTTGTGTCAGCTTTAAAACCCCTGCTTCTGAATTAGCCAGTAATATATAATCAGCCACTGAACTATCATAAATAATAGAAGTATCAACCAGGTCTTTAGCTGTTAATAATGATTTATTTTTGTCTGAGAAACTACTGTTCAGCTTACTTAATGACTCAGGCTTCGTTATCACTTCAGGTCTTTTACTTAATGGTGTCTCAATCACCGCCAGGCCAAGACGTATTAAAAATGACTCAATCCTTGCCTTAAATTGAAAATCTTCAACCTGATATGTTGTGGGAATAACTGTAAAACTCGGGTGTACTGGCACATCGCGGTGTACAACATATTGCGTATTAACTCCACAAGCAGATAGAAAAAGAAATACGCACGAAATTACAACTAACAATCCAGATTTTTTCAATACTGACCTCAAACCATTACAGTAACCAGTTCAACCCGTATATTACATAACAAATGATTAATAAGCCTTAAATTATTTTTTAACAAACAAAATATAAGACTTTGAAATACTATTAGAATCTAAAGATATGAAATTAAAAACCAGTCAGGAAACAATACGTAATTTTTCAACTGTCTCTGCTGGCTCAAGGCTGTTCTGCTGATGACTGCCCAGTATGCTTTTATTCTTGGCATTGATTTCTAACCAGTTAAATACCGATTGCCACTGACTTTCATCGTCCTGCAAATCCCTGTGCTGAACCTCATGAATTCCCAGTCCTTCTTTTATTACACGGTTATAGATTTGCGCATCACGAATCTGTGCCAGCACAGGTATATTAAGTTTCTTAACAAAGCTCTCGAGCTCTCTAAATGAGTTAGTATTCTTGCGTACTTTATTAGTTATCAATCCAATACGTGCTTTTGTACGATGCACTTTTAAATTAACAATTAACTCACGGAGAAAATCAGCTGTGGCACAAATATCCAGCCAGGAAGGTAAAACAGGTATGAGTATATAATCAGCACCCTTAATCTGATCAGCCAGATCAGGACCCTTAAGTCCAGGAGGGGTATCAATGACTAGTCGCGCAATATCTGCCGGCATGCGTAAATGCCAGCTCATAGTCACACCCCTGGCTGCACCTTTATGGGCTGTAACGCCATGAATAGCAGGTACAGTGTCTGGCCGGGAATGCAACCAGCGCATACTCGAGCCCTGCTGATCATAATCATACAGTGCCGTTCGAAATCCTTTCGAAGCATAAAAACTGGCCAGATTGGTTGAAATTGTGCTTTTACCGCAGCCGCCCTTGGTATTAATTACGACGATTCGTAACATCAGGGCTTTGCTTTATACACTGGAAAAATCAAGTACATACTAAATCAATCCCATGCAATGGTTTATTATCATTTATTAATATTATTCTATATTTACTATGGCGGCCTGGTTGAGCAATACTTTAGCCACCATAACAAGTTACCACTAGAATGCCATGGTAATGAATATCTCGGTCGATGGCAAACCCTATTCGCACTATCAGATTTAGACACCTTTTTCCTCAGGATTAGAGTAAAATCACCTGCTCATAATAACTGCATACATTAATCACCATTTCCATATGTACTCTTATTTTCAACTATCAAATGGACCATTTTGTGCACAGGTCTTTAATCAGCAAATCAGAAACAGCTCTAATGCAAGATAAAGCCACAAGCTTATTAAACACAGTCTTTGGCTATACTGAGTTTCGCCATCATCAGCAGACCATTATTCAGCAACTTATAGACGGTAACGATGCTGTCGTTCTAATGCCCACAGGGGGAGGCAAATCTCTCTGTTACCAGATACCCTCCCTGGTTCGTGATGGCACGGGCATTGTTATCTCCCCGTTAATTGCACTTATGCAGGATCAGGTTGTTGCATTGCAGCAACTTGGCGTTAACGCTGCTTATCTAAATTCCAGTCTTGATGCAAAATCAGCTCAAAATATTGAACAACAACTCTTGCGTGGAGAACTTGATTTACTCTACGTAGCCCCTGAAAGACTCATGACTAACCATTTTTTGGGTTTATTAAACCGGATCAAAATAGCACTCTTTGCCATCGATGAGGCACATTGCGTATCCCAGTGGGGTCATGATTTCAGACCTGATTATATTCAACTATCTGTTCTACATACTCATTTTCCGGCTATTCCGCGTATTGCACTTACCGCTACAGCTGATGGGCCTACACGCAGGGAAATCATTCAGCGCCTGGCTCTGGAAAAGGCGGAACTGTTTGTCTCAGGTTTTGACCGCCCTAATATCCGCTATCATATCGCTCAAAATCAGGGTAATGCCAGAAATGAACTTTTACAGTTCATACAAAATGAACATGCAAATGATGCAGGCATTGTTTACTGCCTGTCACGTAAAAAAGTTGAGCAAATTGCCGACTGGCTTACTGAAAAAGGCTTAACTGCACTACCTTATCATGCCGGCTTATCGACCCAGGTACGCCAGCAGCACCAGCAACGTTTCTTAAATGAAGATGGCATTATTATTGTTGCCACCATTGCTTTTGGCATGGGCATAGATAAGCCGGATGTAAGATTTGTTGCCCATCTTAACCTTCCCAAAAGCATAGAAGCCTATTACCAGGAGACGGGCCGTGCTGGTCGCGATGGTCTTGCTGCAACCGCATGGATGATGTATGGATTACAGGATGTCATTATGCTTAGACAAATGATGGACAACTCTGATGCTGATGCCATTCATAAACGAATTGAACAGCATAAATTACAGTCTATGCTTGGTTTCTGTGAACTGACGACCTGTCGTCGACAGGCTTTACTGAAATACTTTGATGATCATTTAGACAAACCCTGTGGCAACTGTGATACCTGCCTTAATCCGGTTGAATCATGGAATGCAACAGAAATTTCTCAAAAAGCCTTATCCTGTGCATATAAAACAGGACAACGTTTTGGTGTTAGTTACCTGGTTGATGTTCTACTTGGCAAAGACACTGAACGAATTCGACAATTCCAGCATCATAAAACCAGTGTTTATGGCATAGGAAAAGAGCTCGATGCTAAACAATGGCGTAGTATTTTTCGCCAGCTAATTGCAAGAAATTTATTCTCTGTTGATGTTGAGGGCCATGGTAATCTACGTTTAACCGAACAATGCCGATCAGTACTGCGTGGCGAAGAATCGCTTATGCTACGTAAAGAAACAAAACAGACCAAACAATCCAGGCAGACAGGAAAAAGCACCTTCAATATACATAATTCAGATAAAGTATTATGGGAAGCACTTCGCGAACACAGGAAGGCACTGGCCAGCGAAAGAAATGTTCCGCCTTTTGTTATCTTCCATGATGCCACGCTCATGGAAATAGTTGAAAAAAAACCTCAGACTCAACAACAATTTTCAATGCTGACCGGTGTTGGTGAAAAAAAACTCCAGTCTTATGGCGACACTTTTATCTCGATTGTACAACAGCATCTCACAGCTAATACTTCTACAAAATCAACTACTGACACTCAGGAAGAAACTCTACAATTATTTAAATCAGGACTAAATATCCCGGAAATTGCAAGCCACCGTAATCTTAAACCAGCTACCATTTATGGCCATCTGGCAAATTCGATACAGCAGGGTGAAATAAAACTGGAACAGGTTGTTAATTTAACTATTAATGAAATCAGCCTGGTTCAAAATACATTTCTTGATTTACCTGAGAATGACAGAAAATTAAAATCCGTCTATGAAGCACTTGATGGCCAGTTTGACTATGGCTTATTACAATGCATTAAAGCATCTATTGAAGGATATACTTAAGCAAAATCTATATAATACATATAACTGTAGGCGTCCCTGCCCAAAACAGTTATTAAAAATGCAGGAATGCACCTAACATTACACCCGTAAACTCCAGGTCTGCATTGATTGCATCCAGGTTCTTTAATTCCAGGGTGGTTGATCTTATGCCTGCTTCGAATCCTATCGTACCTATTTCATATATGGCACGCAGACGAATCTCTTCATAACTTACATCTGAATAGCTGATCCTGTTAATATCACCACCAATAGAAAAGCCCGTAAATGGCATATCAAACTGTGCGGCAAGATATAGCATCGGAACACTTTCAGACACTGATACAGTCTCAGTTCCAACAACAAACTCACCTTTCAGTTTACGCAGATTAAAACCCAGATCAAAATTTACCCAGTTATCCAGGATGCGCCAATAAGCGATAGTATCCATTGTATCTAGATCAATTGAAGAATTACCAGTTACTGCAACTCCATTAAATGTAAGCAGTGTTGCAGTGCCGGTATGCCCCATAGATGCTTTCTCAATTCTCACATTGGGCACTAATGGAACAAAATGATCAAATGCAGCATACATATAACTATCCGATTCATCACTATAATTCAGATCAGTTTCAGTATCTATAATATCACTACCAGCAACAGTGGTACCGAAGCTACCCGATGGACCATGATCCCACACACCACCACCAATATATAAGCCCAGGAAATCTGCATTTACACTGGCTGAGAATAGTGAGAGAACCAGGACACCTGGGGCGATAATTTTACTCATTATTGTTACTCCAAAATAAAAAACTACTACTATTTTAGCGGCATATTACCTGTTAATCTGTGATACAGGTTTTAATTACCACGATCATGTTTAGATAGCCACAAATACATACATTTACTGGCTCAATCAATACAAATCCATCAATCTAATGTAAAATATAACTATTCACTGAATAATGCAATATTTTACGAGACAGATAGAATGAACAACCCTTTTCAGGAACAATTACTCAAAGCAGGTATAGTTAATAAGCAACAGGTTCAGAAAGCCCAGCAGCAAAAACGAAAAAACCGTAAACAACAGAGCAGCAAAAAAACCGAACCAACTAACACCATAGAAATTAACGCAAAAAAACTGGCCAGTGAAAAAGCCCAACGCGACCGCGAACTTAACCAGAAAAAACAGGAACAGGCGCTCAAAAAAGCCATTTCAGCTGAAATTGACCAACTCATCACTAACAATCTAATTGAACGGGACGACAACTGCGAGCTCATCTATCACTTTGAACATCAGAAAAAAGTCAAACAGATATATATCAATGACATACAGAAACAACAAATAATACAGGGAAAAATCGGCATCGCACGCATCCAGGGACGCTATGAGCTTGTTCCAGAATCTATTGCAACTAAAATCCAGGCACGCAATGAAAAACGCATTATTATCTTTACAATTACTCCCGAAAATACCAATGAAAATGATCCCTATGCCAACTACCAGGTTCCTGATGATTTAATCTGGTAACCAACAACAATTGATCTTTAATATTTCTCTATATCTAATAAATAAAAGGCTCACCCTCAGGCTGAGTATTAAATCGTTTGTAAATCCACTGGTATTGTTCAGGATGCAAACGCACAAGTTCTTCTACATCCCTGTTCATAAGCTCCGTTGCCTGCTGTAAATCTTTATCATGAAAACCATCGCTTGCTGGTCTAAATATCAATTTAAATCCACGACCATAGGGCAAACGTTCTGCAATAGCATAAACAACCTGGCAATCATATTTAATAGCTAACCTGGGTAATAACGTGGTCGTATAAGCAGCAATATTAAAAAAAGGCGCAAACAGACCATTACCCTTACCCGGCTCCTGATCTGGTAGCAACCCAGCCATTCGACCATTACTTAAAGCTTTCGCCAGGGCTCTCACACCTTTAACATCCGTTGGCACCAACTCTGCCCCTGTACGCTGCCTGGCTTTACGAATCTTACTATCAAAGCCCTTTAATTTAGGTGGGCGATACAATGTCGTCATAGGAAAGTGCCTGGCACAGTATAATGCCGTCAATTCCCATGATCCAGTATGCGGCATAGCCAATAAAACGCCTGTACCGCGCGACATAGCATCGTGAATATACTCCTCGCCTTCAACCGATTTAACAAGTTGAAGAACTGAAGCCGCTGGTCTGCCCCACATGATTCCCATCTCACTTAATAATTTACCTGTTTCAATCAATGTCTTATTTAACATGGTTGCTTGTTGTTCTTCATTAAGCTCAGGAAAACAACGTTTTATATTAACGCCTGCTACATATTTCATTTTACTGGGCTTAACCTGGTAGACCCAACCAATAAACACACCAATACAATGCGCCACTTTCAAGGGCATATAAGACGTCAACAGGATAACTATTTTTAATAATTGAATTTTCATAAATTAAAAAAATAAACTAATACCTTTATAGCCAATGAAAATCACTACAGCATAATCAAAAACATTTAATATAAAAAATATGAAAGCATAGTCCTAATACGAACTATATTATGATTTATACAATTTTATATATAACATATAGAATTAACTGCATATAAGATTCCAATTATATCATTAAATTCAGAATTAGTGCCCTGATATTTATACTCCAGATAAATATATAAAAACACTCATTACACAGGACATCAGCTGCATCCTGTCAATCTACATCTGACAAAGCTTTAACATAAGTCTACAATATAAAACATCAAACTATTTACAAAAACATTATGCTAAAAAAGTTCTTCACATATTGCCTGTGCTTTATTCTCTCATTCCCGGGCTATAGCTATGCCGAATCATCTCAATCCATCTATTCACCAGATAGCACATATCACATTAATCAATTACCTGATAAGGCAAACGTAATACATGTGCCACCTGGTGATTATCCTCAACTTGCTGCACAACTATATAACCAGGGATACAGGCCATCATCCACACTACTTGCATCAAACGAGACTCCACCTAATAAATCTCAATCTCAAAACCTGAAAACCAACTCTTCAACCGACTGTAATAAAGATAGCAGTTCCACAAGCGAAGAATCTATCGATGTTATGATTGATTTCAGTAACGACATGTTCAGAAGTAGTTCCAACAGTAATAATGACGCAGCACCTGTTATTTTTGTCGTTATTGGAACAA
Organism: Gammaproteobacteria bacterium; assembly: GCA_029879605.1. GTDB lineage: Bacteria > Pseudomonadota > Gammaproteobacteria > SZUA-229 > SZUA-229 > JAPHQX01. Next base: position 3,601 of record JAOUQA010000014.1, on the reverse strand, counting down.
TTGTAGTTATTGCCTGGGCATTGTATGTATTTAAGTACCTATATGATATTTCAACAGGTATTCAACCCTGTGGTTACTGGAGTCAACTTACTTTTAGAACCAGCAGAATAACAGGCGCTCCTGATCACTATGCTAAATTCAGAGGCATCAAATACATGACTGGCTTTCGAGATACATCAACTGAAATTGGAATCAGCATAGAGCTGGGTCATGCAGATATTTTTATACCCACAATACTCAATAAGCATCTAAAGGGAAATTATATATTTCTTGGCCCTGTTTTAAGATGGCATATATCCAACACCAATCCTCACTACTTCAATATGAGTTTTCTTGCCGGCTCGACTGAACATGATGAAATGGGTCTGATAGCCCAGGCGAATGCAGGCTTTCAATTTGCTCTTAGTAAAAACACACATATTGGTTTAAGCTGGGGAGCTATGAATATTAATGTCAATGAAGACCAGGGCATTGCTCAGAACCAGGATGACTATTTTTATTTATATGGCATTAATTTTGGATTTAATTTCTAATACGTATCCGCAATGCTGTTATGTTTACCACAAAAAGGCCAGGCGGTACCTGGCCTTTTTGTTCAGCTTAAATAACTTAACCTTATATCCCTCCTTTTAATTATTACTATTACTCTTCTCCACACACGCCTGTATCAAGTTTTAATGATCCACTGGCGATATTTCTATACATCCACACACCCAGGAATATCCCAAATACAACGAAAACAGCTGCTAACTGACCTTCTCCTAGTTGCACAAGAGCAATACTTGGACATGAACCTGTTATCGCCCAACCTGCACCAAACAATACGCTGCCTGGAATCGTACCCTTATTGAATTTCTTTTTTGGCATGTTTCGACTACGCGTTAAAACAGCAAAACCCAACACTAACAAACCGACAGCACCCATAAATGCCAGCAGTAATCGCAAATCACTGAATGTAAACATCTTATGAATTTCTTCATAACTGGTAAAACCAATAAAACTCAGAATCAAACCCATTGCCAGGCCAAAACCACCGTATAAGAAATGATCTTTCATCAGACTTACCCCGCTGCCAGCATGTGTAATAACATTGAGACAACAATACCTGTCCCAAAGAAAACTGCGGTTGCTATCAAACTTGCCGGTACAAACCGTGAACAACCACATAGGCCATGACCAGACGAACAACCACCTGCCATCTGTGTCCCAAATCCAACCATCACGCCACCAATAATTAATGTAATCCAGTAACTCACGCCACTCCCAAACAGGCTAGTATGTAACGATCCCAGGTCTGATCTGAATTCAAATTGACCACTTAATATCGATGCTATTAAGCCACCTATAATCAACATCAGGAGAAATGTCATATGTACTGTCCAGGACACGTGAGATGCAACTGAAACTTTTCGATCAAACTGCTTATAACCTGCTGGCTTTCCTCTTCGCTCCGCTAAAAAATCAATTACTGCCTGCCTGCCAAACTCCTCTATCGTAGCTGCCATTAACGAGTCTTTTAACATCAAAGGATTTTCTCTAAAACTCTTGTCCTGCTCAAATGACTGGCTATCTTTGTGCATCACAACTCGTGCCCAGCACCCAGACACACCCAGCGGAACTTTCAACACAAGGAAATACCCAATTGTTAATCCTGCCAGTGATAACGCACTTAACCACCATGACCAATACTCAAACATAACTACACCTCCAGATACTATCTTCGCTATATTGATTTACTATTACCGGTCATTTAGATTTTAAACATTTGCTGCTTTCTTTTCTTCGCTTACAGGAAGTTTTACACCAGGATCAATCACCCTGGCAATTGAAAAATGTCCGTTTTTTATAGCAAGATCACACGCTGTTTCGCCCTGACTATTCACATCAAATGGTTTTGCGCCGTGATCAAGTAATATCTTTGCGATATCTTCAGCGCCGAATTTAGCCGCTGCCATTAACGGTGTCATACCCTCTATATTCTTGACATTTATGTTGACTCCGACACGCAATAAGGATGAAATCATATGCGTCTGATGCTTGATAATTGCATTAAACAAACTGGCTGAGCCAATCTCATCATTATCTTCTTTTGCGCTAATGCTTTTACCATTTGGCAAAAGAGTAAGTGGTACCGGGCTCCCGGTCAAAGAAGCAGAAAATCTTGCACACCGGTCATAATCATGACTTTCACAATAACGAACCTTCCATAGTTCAAGAGCAGGATTCATGGCAAACTGAACAAACAACTCACAACCATTCATATGACCACAACTCATATTTCACCCCTTATTTCCAACATTAAAACTGTGACTTTGTTCCAGAATTTATATATAGATTAGAATTTGACGATTATTATTGACATAGATTAATAATAACGATGATGGAAATTAAAGAATTCAAGATCATAAAACCAAATATCACCCAAACGCATTAACGCAATAACGTATAGAATAATTCGAATGAATTAGATGATTTTTTATTTTGTAACTGAATATTTTAGAATAAATTTTTTTATCTTTTATAAATAAGCATTTAGAAAACTTCTTTATATAATTATAAATGTTTATTTATAACTTCTTATATAATCTATATCTAATATTAATTATTTAGTAATTTTATTTATTTTTTAAAATATTTTCACATTTACAACACATAACATACCAATATTAATTAGCTGACACTCTTATAATATAATTATTTTTTAAACTCAGGTTAGCTACAAATCTGTTGAAGTCACTCTTATGACCTCATCGAGCGTTGTTTGACCCTCCAGCATTTTACAAAACCCATCAAATCTCATATCCCTGAAACCATCCTCAGTCGCAACTTTAACCAATTCATTATAACTGGCGTGTGACAATATTCTGTCTCTCAGCCTGGTATTTATACGCACAAACTCATGAATACCAATTCTCCCTTTATAACCAATTCCACCACAGTATTTACAGCCAGTACCTTTATATAACATTGGCAATTCCATCTCCTTGTCCCAGTAAAAATATTTTTCAAGTTCTTCTGCTTCTGGCTTGTAACTAATAATACAATGCTCGCATATTTTACGTGCAAGCCTCTGAGCCAAAACACCAACTATCGCTGGCGCAACCACATGAGGCTCAACACCCATTTCTATTAATCTTGAAATCGCCTGCAATGAATTATTGGTATGCAATGTACTTATCACCAGGTGACCGGTTAATGCTGCTTCACTGGCTATTTTAGCTGTTTCAACATCACGAATTTCACCAACGAGTATTACGTCCGGATCTTGTCTAAGCGCAGCACGTAGAATGGAAGCAAATGTTCTGCCAGCTTTCGCATCAACCTGCGACTGGGTTATCGTTTCCATCTGGTACTCTACCGGATCTTCTATTGTCATAATATTAATGCCCGGCTTATCTATATAATGTAGCGCAGAATAAAGTGTTGTTGACTTTCCTGAACCTGTTGGGCCTGTTACAAATACAATACCATTTGGCTCAGATATAGCTTCTTTAAATAAATCCTTCAAATGTGGTGACAAGCCTATCTTTTCAAGATCAAGGCTAATGCCAGATGCTGCACTACCAAGCAATCTCATAACAACTTTTTCACCATGCGTCAC
>JAOUQA010000227.1 GCA_029879605.1 Gammaproteobacteria bacterium | reverse complement strand
ATGATTTTTCTTATAACGAGGCCTGGGCATCAATTTCAGTTTCAGTAAAAAAGGAAACTGAAACAGTAATTGAGTTATGCCTGCCGCAGCGACGCCCCAGGCCAGTGCCATAACAGGTTGTTCAAAATACGGTGATACCCAGACTGCGGCCACGATTAAACAGAGGTTCAGCAGTACCGGGGTAAAAGCGGGTACTGCAAACTGGTTATAGCTATTAAGTATGCCGCCGGCGAAAGCTGTCAGTGCAATAAAAAAAATGTACGGGAAGGTGATGCGCAGCATGTCACCGGTAAGCTGAAACCGGTCAGCTTCATCAATGAATCCCGGGGCAAATAGCATGACCAGCAGGGGTGATGCCAGGGATCCAATAATACTGATAATCAGCAGAATGGAGCCCAGGGTTCCCGCGACATGATTGACCAGGTCTTTCAGAGCTTCATAGCTACGGGTTTCCTTGTACTCTGAAAATACCGGTACAAAAGATTGTGAAAAGGCACCTTCCGCAAACAGGCGCCGCATGAAATTGGGTATTTTAAAGGCTACAAAGAAAGCATCTGTACCACCTGAAGCGCCAAAAAATGTAGCAAAAATAATGTCTCTCACCAGCCCCAGTATGCGAGACAGGAAGGTCATAATGCTAACTATAGCTGTTGATTTAAGTAGCTTGATGCTCAGGACGATTTTTCCAGTTGCGTAACCAGCTGGTCATAGACATAGCCGTGTAAAATGAGCTTCTGGTCATCATCAATATCAAGAAATTCAACGCCATATCGAAAAGACTGATTTTCAGCTACAGTGGTTACATTGCGAATGACCGCTGTTAATCGGAGGTATTTTTTAAATTCATAAAATGGGAATTCTGCTGAAATTATCAGGGTATCGCCTTTTTTAGCATTTATCTTATCTGTTTTAATCAGGGCGCCTGTAAGGCTGGTATTTAGCATGGTGGCTGGCATGCTATCACCGGATTCTGATAACTGTACAGAAACTGTAATCTCAGTGTTAACCCTTTGAGCATTTCGAACCTGCATGGTTTCAATGGATTGTGGATAGCTAAGATGTACATGGGTATAGGGCGAAGTGAGGTATTTCAGTATTTCAGATTCAAAGGCGTAAACCTGGCTGCCGCACATCATACGGACAATGAATTTCTGTTTTTCCTGTAAAAAAGGGGTAGTACCCGAGACTGTTGGGGCACTGAGTATCAGGCTTTTCCCTGTTACATAGCCAATTAGCCGCGCATTTAGTCGTTCTGCATCAACTAGCGGAGGGGCATATTGAAGCTGGACTAGGTCACCATGTTTGGCTTTCAGGACTGGTTTATCACGCATTTTTATTATTATGGTTTTATTGGTCCGTTGTTGATTATTGATTTTAACCTAAAAATCAATATTAGTTGACAAAACGCGTAGAAACTGGCAATTTACGCACCCTTTGATTTTATTGTTACAGGAATAGACCCTTGGCTAATAGTGCACAAGCTAGAAAACGAGCCCGTCAGGCAGTTAATCGTCGTGAGCATAATGCGGGTATGCGCTCTATGTTCCGTACCTATGTAAAGAAAGTTGTTTACGCCATTGAAGCCGGTGATAAAGCTAAAGCTGAAGATGCTTATAAAGCGGCTGTGCCTGTAATCGACAGTATCTGCAACAAAGGCCTGATCCATAGAAATAAGGCTGCTCGTCATAAAAGCCGTTTGAATCAGCGTATTCGCTCAATGGCATAAGTTGAGACAGACTAAAATATTAAAAAAGCCGGGTTTTATCCCGGCTTTTTTATTCTCTAAATTAAAGAATAACCAGGTTATCCCGGTGAATCAGTTCTGGCTCATCAACATAGCCTAGAATAGCCTCGATCGCATGGCTTGCCTGGCCTTTTATTTTGTTAGCTTCAACTGCATTGTAATTACTGAGCCCACGAGCTATTTCGGTGCCATCAGGAGCCAGGCAGGTGACAATTTCGCCACGATTAAAGTTGCCTGTTACCAGGGTCACTCCAACGGGTAGCAGACTTTTCCCGGATTCCTTCAGTACTTTAACAGCCCCTTCATCTAGCTGTAGTGATCCACTAACCTTTAGATGCCCCGCCAGCCATTGTTTTCGGGCCGCCATAGGTTCGGTATCTGGTAATAGCAGTGTGCCCAGTACGTCCGCTCTGGCGGCTTTTAACAGGACTTCTGGCTCTCGGCCGCTGGCAATAAGGGTTGAGGCGCCAGACCTTGCGGCTCTCTGTGCTGCAGCAATTTTAGTATTCATTCCACCTCGGCCTAATGTACCTGCGCTGGTGCCAGCCATTTTAGTCAGTTCAGGATCGCTGGCTTTGCCTTCAGTCACCAGGGTTGCATCAGGGTTGGTACGAGGATCCTGGGTAAATAATCCTTTCTGGTCAGTAAGAATTATCAGGGCATCGGCTTCGACCAGGTTGGTTACCAGGGCTCCAAGTGTGTCATTATCACCAAAACGTATCTCATCAGTCGCTACCGTGTCATTTTCATTGATGATTGGGATAACACCCAGTCCAAGCAGGCTTTTGAGAGTACTGCGAGCGTTCAGGTAGCGTTCCCTGTTTGTCAGGTCTTCGTGGGTAAGCAGAATTTGAGCCGTATGAATACCGTATTGCTGGAAACAGGTTTCATAAGTCTGGATAAGTCCCATCTGTCCCACTGCAGCGGCGGCCTGTAATTCATGCAATGCGTGGGGGCGTTTGTGCCAGCCTAGACGAGTCATACCTTCAGCGACAGCCCCGGAAGATACCAGGATGATTTCTTTGCCCTGTTTACGCAGTTCAGCAAGTTGTTCGACCCATGTTGCGATTGCTTTTTTATCGAGACCCTGGCCATCATTGGTGAGCAGGGCGCTGCCAATTTTGATGACCCATCGCCTGGAATCAGCCAGTTTTTGACGCATCTTCATCATTCTCTTCAAGATAATTCATAATATCGAATACAAGTTCCCGTGTGCCATCGCCACTGATGGCAGATATTTCATAAACCGGGCCGGTCCAGGCCATACGGTCAATGATGTCTTTACAGCGCTGTTCAGCATCTTCCCTGGGCAGTAAATCGACTTTGTTGAGCACTATCCAGCGTGGTTCTTCGAGCATTTCAGGATTATATTTTTCAAGCTCATGAATGATTTTCTCCGCACTGTCGACAGGGTCGGTTTCATCGAAAGGGGCTATATCAATAACATGAAGCAGCACCCGGGTACGGCTTAGATGTTTCAGGAACTGTATGCCAAGTCCGGCACCTTCTGCAGCACCTTCTATTAATCCAGGTATGTCTGCAATGACAAAACTGCGCAAATGATCAGCCTTTACCACACCAAGATTGGGATGCAGGGTCGTAAAAGGGTAGTCTGCTACTTTAGGTTTGGCGGAGGAAACAGCCCTGATTAAAGTGGATTTACCGGCATTAGGCAATCCCAGTAAACCAACATCCGCCAGTACTTTCAGTTCCATGCGTAATTCTCGGCGTTCACCTTTTGTGCCCTCAGTGCATTGCCTGGGCGTTCTATTAGTCGAGCTCTTAAAGCGGGTATTACCCAGGCCATGATAACCACCCTTGGCTACCAGCAGTTCCTGGTTATCATTGATGATATCACCTATGAGTTCTTCGGTATCCATGTCATAAACCAGGGTGCCTACTGGTACGGGAATATATAAATGACTGGCACTTTTACCTGTCATGTTACGACCGCTGCCTTTTTTGCCATTTTCGGCCTGGTAGGTGCGAATGGTTCTAAAATCCGCCAGTGTGTTCTGATCATGGCTGCCAACCAGGTAAACATCACCGCCATCACCGCCATCGCCGCCATCTGGACCACCCCTGGGAATAAATTTTTCACGGCGAAAGCTGACAATGCCATTTCCGCCATCACCGGCTATTACCTTGATTGTGACTTCGTCAACAAAACGCATTGTTTGATTCCCGTGTTTTTTTCAGATGATACTTGATTAGGCAAAAAAAAGCCCCGTCATATGAGACAGGGCTTTTGATACCGTTTGTAGTGACTGTTCAGGCAGCTACAACACTTACTGTTTTGCGGTTTTTGGGACCCTTGATCTCGAATACAACCTTACCCTCAGCTGTTGCAAACAGGGTGTGGTCGCGACCGATGCCAACATTGTTGCCCGGGTGGAATTTAGTACCACGTTGACGAACTAGAATGTTACCCGCCAGAACTTGCTGTCCACCAAATTTCTTAACACCCAGTCGTTTTGATTGGGATTCGCGGCCATTTCGGGTACTACCTGCAGCTTTCTTATGTGCCATTGATATATCCTCTCGTTACAGGTTTAACCGTTAATACCGGTAATTT
>JAOUQA010000226.1 GCA_029879605.1 Gammaproteobacteria bacterium | reverse complement strand
GACGTCCATATTATTGGTTGTAAGTTTGCTAATACCAAACTGGGAAATATTGTTGGCACTAAATAAGCGGACTGTTAATACAATCTGGCTCTGTACCCAGGTATCGTTAGTTGAGGTTTCCAGTTCTAGAAATAAATCATTAACCTGGTTTGCTGCTGATGTCTGTTCAGGTTTAACCGTCATGCGCAATTCCGGGCTACGGTCATTACCAAATGCGATGGATGGAACTGTTAGTACACCCTCTTTGTTAGCCATGAGTGAGAGTGTCCAGCGAGTGGTTTTACTGTATGAGCCATTAATGATGCTGATACTGCTGCCCTGGCTCTGGTTTAGAATCGTGAAGTCTTTCAGTAAGGGTGAAAAATCAGGTTCGTCATCAACCGAACCTTCGGCTTCAAAAACCAGGTTAAATGATTCATTGGCCTGAACAGGATTACGGTCAGCCTGTGCCGTGATCGTAGCGGCCATGGCTTGAATGGAAAATGAAAATAATAGAAATATAAATGTTATCTGTTTCATAGCGTTGATTACCAGGGTTCACTGGGCCTGGATGCAGGCTGCTGGTTATTATATTGATATTTAAATTTACGTCTTAATAGTTCACCCGGCTGGTCCGGTATTTTTCGTAACCATTGCTGACTGGCCTGTTCCGATAACTCTTCCTCTTCGCTCAGGCTTTCTTGCTGTTGTTGAGCTGTTTGTTGTTGATTGTCAGATTGTTTGTCTTTAGAGGTTTCGGCATCGGACTGCTTGTTCTTGTTATCCTGTTGATTGTCTTTAGACTGCTGCTCAGATTGACTTTGATTGTCCTTGTTATCGGTATTATCTGATTGCTGATCCTGAGAATCACTGGAAGAAGCGTCTTTATCTGATGATTCATCTGAGGATGAATCCTGTTTTTCATCAGAAGGATCACCAGGTTGTTGCTGTTCATTATTTTGCTGTTCCTGTTGTTCAAGTAATTCCTTGTTGTACCTGGCATCTTCGTGTTCAGGATTGAGTTGTAGTGCCTGGTTATAGGCATCAATCGCCTGTTGGGTCTGGCCCAGTTTGGCGAGTGCATTTGCACGATTGTAATGGGCATCTGCATGGTCAAGATTCTGTAGTTGATCAATCGCCTGTTGATAGTCACCCGCTTTATAGTGTGCAGCCGCTTTCCATTCGGGGTTATTAAATAATTCTGCTGCCTGTTGATGCTGTCCCTGTTGAAAAAGTTGACTGGCATTCTGATTGTCAGTTTTCCAGAGTTGATCCCAGCTTAATGCATGGGCATTATCCGGGTAGGGCAGAACAATGAATGCCAGCAACACCAGGTAACCACGACGAAATGCCAGGGCAGCAAGAGGTATGATGAGCAGTAATAACCACGGCCCTTCTTCGCGCCATATATCCGCCTGCAAATCTGTATCTGTTGCCTGAGTGTTCAGGCCGGTAGTTTCCAGTGGTTGTAACAGGTATTTAATATCGCGATCATCAGAAGTCAGTAAACTGAAACGACCACCGGCATTTACGGCGATCATGCGTAGAGCAGAACTGTCAAGCCTGGGAATAACAATTGCTCCCCGGTTGTCTTTAAGAAAGCCGCCAGTCGATAAAGCGATAGGTGCGCCTTCCTCAGTGCCAATTGCAAGAATTGAAATGCGATGGCCCTGGGCACTTAGTTGTTGAATCATGTCACTGGCAGAATCGTCTACGCCATCAGTGATAAGAAATATATCGCCTTTGTTAATGCCTGCATTGCTTAACAGTTCGCTTGCCTTATTTAAGGCTGCACTGGTATCACTGCCCTGGGCTGGCATGATGTCTGTGCTCAGGCTGGGGATCATGGCTGCAATCGTGTTTGTATCATCGGTTAAAGGTGTAACAGTAAAGGCGCTGGCGGCATAAGCAATAAGAGCTGTCTGGCCTTCCTTGCGCTGATTCAGTATATCGGTAATTTTATAACGAGCACGACTGAGTCGGCTGGGTTTTATATCAGCCGCGTTCATAGACTGCGAAAGATCCAGCGCAATAACCAGTCCCGATTGTTGCTTGTAAACAGGTTGGGGTAATTGTTGCCAGGCAGGTCCTGCCAGCGAAATAATTGTCAGCAGGCCGGTGAGCGAAAAAATTATAAGAGGCAGGCGTGTTTTTGTGGCCGGTTTATCGACTAGCAGGTGAGTTAACAACTGAGGTTCAATAACTGATTGCCAGTTACGACTAAATATTTTTCGATGAAACAGTAACCAGTTTATTAGTAACAGGGGAAACAGTGCCAGTAACCATTCGGGACGTAGAAAATGAAACTGCTCAATCATCTGAAAACACCCCGGTTACGTAACAGGATAATCAGTGCAGTAATGATTAAAGCAAATGATAATGGCCAGTAGTAGAGTGCAGTAACAGGTCTGAAACTTTTTGATTCCTGTTCAACTGGCTCAAGTTGATCAAGTATCTGGTAAATTTCATTAAGCTCCTCGGTATTGCGGGCACGAAAATATTTGCCATTGGTTTTTTCTGCAATGGCAGTTAAGGTTTTTTCATCGAGTTCTGATGATGGATTAAAACGTTGCGCACCGAAAATAGAATAACGCGTCATTTCATCTGCGCCAATACCAATGGTATATATTTTTAAACCCTGTTCTGCTGCCAGTTCAGCAGCTTTGATCGGGGTTATTTCACCTGCAGTATTTGCACCATCAGTTAATAAGATCAATACGCGACTGCTGACCGATTTATCCTGTAAGCGTTTAATGGCCAGGCCTATGGCATCACCAATGGCAGTTTCCTTGCCGGCCAGTCCTATCGCGGATTCCTGTAACAGGGTATTAACCGTATGGGTGTCAAAGGTCAGTGGTGTTTGTAAATAAGCATTACGACCAAATAGGATTAAACCCAGGCGGTCTCCCTTGCGTTTGGCAATAAAATCTTTTGCAACATACTTGGTAGCAGTAAGTCGGTCGACGCTACGATTTATAATCGTAAAATCTTCTACCTGCATGCTGCCGGATAAATCAACGGCAAGTAACAGGTCGCGACCACTGACGGGTATTTCGATATGCTCTCCCAGCCATTGTGGGCGGCTGGCAGCAAGAATGAGGCATAGCCATGCAATAAGGGCAAAAATCAGTATCCAGTTTCGGTTTGAAACAGTTTGCATGGTGGTTGATTCAGTCGCAAAGTCATTTATAAATGGCACTCTCAATGCAGCATCTTCAACTGTTTGTGCAGCGGGTAATAATAAGCGCACAAAATAGGGTAAGGGTAAAAAACCAAATGCCCATAGCCATTCAAACTGGATCATAAAGCAGGACTCCCTGGTAATTGAGATATCCAGCAGTTGCAGCTGTTGATCAGTTCATCGGCGTTATAACTGGCCTGTTCCTGGTACGGTGCATAAAAAAGAATCTCCGCATGTTGTTGGCTAAAACAGGGCGTGCCTGTCATGTTGTTCAGATAATCAATCCATTGCTGTCCCGTCAGGCTGGCCGCCTGGTGGCGTGGTTGATAACTAATACAGGCACGGCGCAGTAGAACAGAAATTTCCTGTGCCAGCTGAGTTTGGTCCTGATGTTGATTGAATGCCTGCCTGATAGTATTGAATTCAGCTACCACCAGTTTTTTTAACGGTTTCCTGTTTAGCATATGTCTGAATTTATAAAACAGGAATAGAACAACGATGAGTGTTATCAGTAATAACCACCAGCCAATAGCCGGGGGCCACCAGGAAACCGGGTCAGGTAAATGGATGTCACGTAAAGGTGGTTGATTCATAATTTATCGAATAAACAATTATTTTTTGAGCCCCAGGCCCTGTTGCAAACTACTGACCAGTGGTTGGTCGGTTGAAATATTAAGAAAAAACATCCCCAGTCTCTGGCATAACAGGCGAAGACTGGTTTCATGATTGTTGAACCTGGTTTCATACTGCTGACGCGTTTCTTTTTTACCCGTGTTAATCGATAGCTCATTTTGACCATCGCTGATTCGATAAGTACCGGCCGGTGGTAAATGTGCTTCCAGTGGGTCTGATATAAATAACAGAACAACATCATTATGCCGGGACAACTGGGCAAGACTGGACTGGGTAGTGTCATCCATATTTCTAAAATCACTGATTAAAAATATCAGGCTGCCGGGTCGAGTTACCCGGCGTAAACGATTGAGTGCATGATTACCGGAATCATTGTCAGTATGCCGGGTTTTAAAATCTGTCCAGGCCGGGTGATCAGACAGTTGCTGTATGAAGTGCAGTGTTGATGCCGTACCGCTTTTGGGTCGTAGTTCCTGGTGAGTGGTTTCAGAAAAAATAAGTCCGCCGAGTCGGTCACTGTGCTGGCT
>JAOUQA010000225.1 GCA_029879605.1 Gammaproteobacteria bacterium | reverse complement strand
AGGTGCTTGATCACAGGCACCCGTGCTTCATTACTGATACGCTCAATCAGGCCTTTGCCACCACGGGGAATAATCACATCGATATAATCTCTGGCCATAATCATTTCGCCAACAGCCGCACGGTCAGTTGTCTCAATCACCTGCACCGCCATTGCAGGCAGACCCGCCAGTTGCAGGCCCTGCTGGATACACTGGGCAATGGCCTTATTAGAATGAATAGCCTCAGATCCACCACGTAAAATAGTTGCATTACCCGATTTCAGGCATAAACCGGCCGCATCGGCCGTCACATTTGGACGAGACTCATAAATAATGCCGATTACTCCCAGGGGTACTCGCATTTTGCCAATCTGGATACCACTGGGTCGATATGCCATATCTGAAATCTCACCCACAGGGTCTGGCAAAGTAGCAATCTGGCGCAAGCCTTCCGACATACCTGCAATACGCTCATCATTTAATGCCAGGCGATCAAGCAGGGCATCATCAAGACCATTCGCACGCCCTTGCTCAAGGTCTTTTGCATTTTCTTCCTGGAGCCTGTTAGCAGCAGCATCAATTTCATCTGCAATGGCTAATAAAGCAGCATTTTTTATTTTTGTCTCGGCACGAGACATTGCCGTAGCTGCCTGCCGTGCCTGTTGCCCGACACTCTGCATGTATTGTTTTACATCAAAAGTCATGATTAATTCTTTGTAGCTTGAAAAATAGCACTATTTTGCCATAGAAAAGAGAAAAACGCTGTTTATTCCAGCAGCCATAATAATTTATAGATTATTTCCAACCGATGACCCAGCATATGACTTGATCAGAAACAGTTTTGCTAATGACGTAAGAAAGTAATCTTGCCAGGGACAAAACTCTAGTGTTTAGTCGATGTGCTAATCGAACCTAACGCTGAACTCAATGCATGATCAAACACAGAGTGCTGCATAATCACACCTGATAAATTCTGTTCAAGCTCTTCTGCAAATTGCTCTGCATCTTTTTCAATAACCACTGTCCCCATATGATCAACAAACACCAGGGTTGCATCCTGCACCAGGATAATAGCTAACTTTAACCGCCTGACGGGTTTACCCTCACCATTGTAAACAATACACCAGGTTCCCGGTTTAATATCATCTGGTAATTTCTCCAGTTTTCTCTGCGCAATTTGCTCCTGAGATTCTTCTTCGGCCGCAACCTCAGCAACCACATCATCCTCAGGCATTGATGTTTTTTCCTTTGACTGTTCAACCAGTTGGCTAACCAACTCAACACCCTCTGGTTTATTAGCCTCAATTTCTTCTCGCTGCTTAACAGCATGCGCATAGGCTGTTTTTAGGTCTCCAAGAACAGTTTCAATAAGTTCCTTCTTTTTGTAATGAGACTGAAGCTTCTGTTCAATTACAGTTAATAAATCCTCAAAAGAAAAACCCATTTCCTCCAGCTCGGACATAGAATTTTTCAATTGCACACTATCAATAATTTTCGATAGCACCATGAGCATATCAACCCATTCATCATTCGCCTTACCATGATTCAGAAAATAATTAAACATCATACTTGGCCAGACTTTCAGAACCAGGGTATGTATTGTTTTAGGTAATATTTTTCCAAGTGTAATTTTGCGTATTTCCTGCAACACAATATTCCTGGCATGTGCCTGTTGTACTTCTTCGTATGATTGCTGTTCACGCTCCTGAGCTTGACGATAAATCTCCTCAACTAAAGCAATCAGCTCTTCCAGAGCCTGATCAAAAACAGCAATATCTTCTTCATATTCTTTGAGTAATTTATCAACAATCGCACTAACAGCTATATAAACTTCATCCTTATGATCACTAACACCTACACCGGCTTCTGCCAGTTTATCCAGCAACTGCCTGGCTGGATGCTGGTCATCAACAAAAAAATCCGCATCAAGCATTGCAGCTTTAATAACAGGTATCTGTAAACTTAAAATCAGGGTTTTAATGGCATCAGTAATACTTTGATCTTCAATAATGGCATCAAAAATCAACTTAATAAAATCAATCGTTTTTTCAGATACCTGGTGAACTGCCTTGCTAACAACACCACCCTGCTGTTCACCAATTGTGGAAAGTACAGCCCTCTTTATAGCTGCAGCATTGAACTCAAGCTTATCCCCTGGCTGGATCTGAATCTGTGACTGCATATTAGATAGCGCACCGACCACTTCCTGTTTTGAATAATATGAGCCACCACCGGCACCACCAGTTAACGCCTGACCATCACCATCTGGTTGTGATGGGTTACCTCCGACAAAGTCCTGTATTGCCTGCTGTACATGGCTTGCAGGATATACTCCTCCACCCTGTTGTCCGGCCGGGACATGTCCACCCGAGGGTATACCCGCTTGCTGACCTGCTGGAGCAGGACCACCCGAAACCATACCTGCCGGTCGAGCTGATCCCATCCCGAAAGATCCACCCGACGATGTTACTCCTGAATGACCAGCACCCTGTTGATATTGCTGTTCTGCAAACTCTGTTTCTTCACCAGCAGGCTCGCTGTGTGACTCATCTCTCCTTACCCCGGCTGATGAACCAGACTTACTTGTGTACTTAATTTTAGGCAGGATACCCTGGTCAACGAGCAACTGGTTGAGAACCTGGTAGATATCTTTTAATGGTGTTACCACTTCTTCCCCAAACATCTGGAAAAGCACCAGTTTGTCTCGCTTCTCAAACTCCGTCTTTTCAAGTGCTGCATTAAAAGCATCGCATATATGTACGGGCCGGAGCGCCTCAGGATGAAAAATATCCTCATTAAATTTACCAAGCTCCAGCAATCGCTGCTCAAGGTAAGAAATTTCTTCAGCCATATTCATTGTGGCTTTACCGCTGATGCTTGATAAAGCCACCAGTTCATCCATTTCATCTTCTGCAACCAGGCTTAATTCTTCTTCATCTTCTACTTCATTTCTATGATGTTTTTTACCTGGCAAATCTTTTTGCTGTCCGACAGGCTTGAGATAAAGATCAAGCTCGGTAATAAAATTCTGTTCAATACCGGGCCTTTCTACCCGTAGCGCATTCATAAATTCGAACATTCGATTTTGATCCGCAATACTACTGGCTGAGTTTGCCTGCTCAAAAAGAAAGTCACCCGCCCTCTCCATCAAAACAGTGACATGACTGGAAAAATACCCCGCTACTTTAGTGCGAATTTCAGCTATTACTTCTGAATATTCTAATTTTTGATCTACCTGATCACTCACAATATTATTGCCCCATTGTGTAAATTACATAATGCAACATAATTATGTATCCAGCTCCATTTCGATATAAGCCAGGCCTACTCCTGTAGGATCCTGATGTACAACAATCGCCGCACTTTCAGGCAAAACCTCCTGTGCCGCTGATTCACCTACCAGTTTTACATGCACCATTTCACCAATAATGGGTCTCTTTTCAGCATTATCGAGCAGGATAAACATACCCCCCGCACTTACATCTCTTGTATGCACTATCATGGGGGATATATCCGGGTATGATAATTCGACTTCCAGATCAATTTCTTTACGTTGATATTTACGTTTATCCATTTACTTTACCGTTTGTTAAATACAGGCCTCATTCTCTATCTTAAAAATTACCAATTATATAAAGCATATTGATCAAATATAGCTTTAAATCGTCTATTTATCAGCCGTATCAATCAGAAAACTCAACTGGCCAGAACGATTTCGAGTATATCCTGATGATCCTGAGCCTTTAACCTTGGTCCAAACTGACTTACAACCCTGGCTGCTGCCAGGCTGGCAATATTCCCTGCCTCATAAAAAGAATGACCATGAGTAATACCATACAGGAAGGCACCAGCAAACATATCCCCTGCACCATTGCTATCGATTGCTTTAACGGAATGGGGAGGAATCTCAATCATATGCTTGCCGTCGTACACCTTTGCACCCTGATTACCCAGGGTCACAGCAAAGGTTTTAGCTACAGTTTTTAGTGCCTCATAAGCCTGATCTATATTATCAGTACCCGCCCAGCTCATGGCCTCGGCCTCATTACAAAACAGCAGGTCCACCCCATTACCCAGCATTTCACCCAGGCCATCTTTAAAAAACTCAACCATGGCCGGATCAGAAAATGTCAGGGCAGTTTTAACCCCGTTTTCCTCAGCAATTTTACGGGCTTCAATGGCTGCATGACGTCCTGTGTCCGAAGTCACCAGGTAGCCTTCAATATATAAATATTCAGAATCTTTAATCGCGTCCAGGTGCAATTCATCAACTGAAAACTTCTCAGTAATACCCAGGAATGTATTCATGGTACGCTCCGCATCAGGCGTCACCATGACAAGACA
>JAOUQA010000224.1 GCA_029879605.1 Gammaproteobacteria bacterium | reverse complement strand
TCAAAGTTTCTATCCAACATGAGTCACGAACTGCGCACACCCATGAATGCCATTATTGGATTTTCTCAATTATTAAAAATGCAAAAACAGCATAAACTTAATGACACCCAGACAGAACATGTTGATGAGATTCTCAAAGCCAGCCATCATCTACTCGACTTAATTAATGAAATTCTAAATCTATCAAAAATTGAGGCAGGTCGAATCGATTTATCTATCGAACCTGTTTCAGTCAGCAGCGTACTTAACGAATGTCTTGCATTATCAACCCCACTTACAGAAAAACGCAATATTAAACTACCCAGAGAACACACTGACGATAATAATTACCAGGTAAGAGCAGACAGAATTCGTCTTAAACAGGCAATTCTTAATCTAATTTCTAATGCGATTAAATACAATTCAACCAATGGTACAATCAACATCAAGTGTGAAAGAGTTAATGAATTTATCCGCATTAATGTAACTGACACAGGCATAGGTATTTCTGAAAACAATATGTCAAGCTTATTCCAGGCATTCAATCGTCTTAATGCTGCTAATTCAGAAATAGAGGGCACAGGCATTGGCCTGGTAATTACAAAAAATTTAATCGAACTCATGGGTGGAAAAATAGGTGTCCACAGTGTTCAGGGCAAAGGCAGCACTTTCTGGCTAGACCTGCCGGAAGATACATCTGTTATTGAAAAAGAAAAAACAGTAACTACAACCCAGTTCGGCTCTCCACAGGAAATTAGTCAGCATGACAACCTGATTTTATATATTGAAGACAACCCGGCAAACCTGAAACTTGTTGCCCAGGTTTTATCCAGAAGACCCGGACTTCACCTTCTCAGCGCCCATGAACCCTTCCTTGGCATGGAGCTTGCGTCTTCAAGAAAACCAGATCTGATTTTACTGGATATCAATTTACCAGGCATGGATGGCTACCAGGTTCTGGAACAACTAAAAAATAATAACGAAACAGGCGATATACCAGTTTTTGCTATTAGCGCAAACGCCATGCCTAATGACATAAAAAAAGGCATCGAGTCAGGATTCAAACAATATCTAACTAAACCAATTGATATAAATAAATTACTCAATGCAATTGATAATGAATTTAGTTAATAAACAGTACAGTTCTAGAGGACTCATCAATCATGACTGAATTAAAAAAAATAATGTATGTTGAAGACCAGGCCGACATCCAGATGGTAGCCAAAGTTGCCCTTGAGTCAGTCGCAGGATTTGAAGTGCTTATATGCAGTGATGGAGAAGAGGCCATCAACAAAGTTGTTAATTTTGGACCCGACCTTATTTTACTTGACGTAATGATGCCAGGCATGGATGGCCCAACAACAAAAACTGAACTGGCAAAAATTCCTGAAATAAAAGATATACCCGTTATTTTTATGACAGCAAAAATTCAGCCAAATGAAGTGGAAGAATATAAAAACATGGGCGCTATTGATGTAATACCCAAACCTTTTGATCCAATGACACTTGGTGACCAGATCAGAAACATCTGGAATTCAATACCAGCCTGATAACACAAGACCATGCCTGGTTAGAAAAACACCCGTATATAATAACTGTCATGCGCATCAATAAAAAAACACAAACTAACTTAGCCCAGCGAAACCTCAACCAAAAGTACGCTGATAATATCAATACTGCACGAGCACAATAAATACACACAATGTTACGATTAAATATTACTCACAAAATCAGCCTGTTTTCTGCCTTACTGGTTTCGTTTACCGCTTTAATTATTGTATGGGTATTTTACACCGGAACGAGCAAAATTCTCGTCGACAACGCACTAACTGATATTAGCTCAAAAATCATCTCGCAGGGCAATAAATTAACCACTCACATTGACTCACAGATTTCAGATACAATATTTCTGAGCCAGCTCAAGGACATAAAATCATCAACTCGTGAAACAATTAATAACGGCCACGTTAGCAATATTTTCGAATCTCTCCTTCACTCAAAAAGCGACTACCTACAGATACGTTATATAGATAACGAGGGAAATGAACGCGTTAGAGTTGAACGAATAGATAACAAAATCGTACACGTACCAGCCGAGAAACTGCAAAATAAATTCAACCGCTACTATGTAACTGACACACTTAAATTAAATAACAATCAAATATTCATTTCTGAAATCGACCTTAACAGGGAATATGGAAAAATATCTGAACCTCACCAGGCAATACTAAGAACCGCAACACCTGTTTTTTCCCAGTCAGACGAACCAGCTGCAGGCATTATTGTTATCAACGCAGAAATATCACACGAATTAGAAGCAATTCAGAAATCAGTTGCTGACTCAGGCAGAACCATATATATAACCAATGATCAGGGCTATTACTTATTGCATCCCGACCCTGCAAAAACATTTGGCTTTGACAAGGGAACAGAAGAACTTATTCAGAATGATATTTCTTCGATAGCTGAGTTCTTATCACCTGACAGCAAAGAAAATAACCGCTTCATACTGCCCAAACACATAGAATCAGACTCGATTTATATTTTCACAAAAATATTTTTCGACACTCTCAACACTGAACGTTACATTACTGTTGGTATACAGGAACCCTACAGCATAATTAAGGATCGAGAATCATCTGTTCTATACAATACTCTATTTTCAGCGACCATTATTATCGCCTTCGGAATTTTCCTGGCACTGATATTTTCTCTAAAACTTCTAAAGCCGTTAAAGCTGATCACTGACACAATCACTAACTTCGTTCCAGGAGAATCACCTACTCAGCTACTACAAATAAACACCAATGATGAAATTGGCGCTCTTTCACAGGCATTTAGAAACATGTCAGATCAGGTTATTGACTCCCAGGGCAACCTGATAAATCTTAACAAAAATCTTGAACAACTGATCGATACGCGCACAAATGCACTTTCAGAATCAAAACGCATGTTACAAACTATTCTCGACACAATACCTGTGAGAGTTTACTGGAAAAATATCAACGGCGAATTCATGGGCTGCAACAGTCTGTTTGCAAAAGATACCGGACTAAATTCGCCTCAGGAAGTCATAAACAAAACAGATTACGACATGCCATGGAAAGACCATGCAAACTCTTATAAAGAAAAAGAACAGGAAATAATCAACAACAACAGTAGTTTTCTACACGTCGAAGAACTACAAACCCATATCGATGGAACCGGTAAATGGATCGAATACAACAAGACCCCATTAACAGACACTAATAACAATATTATAGGCATACTTGGCACTTACCAGGATATAACATTGCGCAAAGCAAACGAACTTGCCCTGATTGAAAGTGAGTCTCGTCAATTTGCAATTCTTCAAAACATGATTGATGGCGTTATTACTATTAATCAATATGGCATTATTCAAAGCTTTAATAATGCGGCCGAATCAATTTTCGGCTACACACTAGATGAAGTTATTGGCAAAAATGTTTCGTTATTAATGCCTGAACCATACAAATCCAGCCATGATAACTATCTAAATAACTACACCACTACAGGTGAAGCGCAAATTATTGGCATTGGCAGAGAAGTTGAAGGCCAGCGTAAAAACGGCGACTGTTTCCCACTTGATCTCGCAGTCAGTGAAATATCATCTGTAGATGAACGATTATTCGTTGGTATTGTAAGAGACATAACAGAGCGTCAACGTATCGATAAAATGAAAAATGAATTTATATCAACAGTAAGCCATGAATTACGCACACCCCTTACTTCTATCAGGGGGTCGCTTGGCCTTATTACTGGTGGTGCAGTTGGTGAGTTACCTCAGCAAGCTCGTGAAATGCTTAACATTGCCAGCAATAATACAGAACGTCTACTGATGCTGATCAATGACATTCTGGATATTCAAAAAATAGAATCAGGACTTCTAACTTTTAAATTCAACACTATCAAACTAACGCCATTTTTAGAACAGGCGATTGATAACAACAAAACCTATGGCAATCAATACTCAGTAAACTTCAAACTTGCACATACGATTGACAATATATCTGTTTACGCTGATAGCGACCGTCTCATGCAGGTCATGAATAACCTGATGTCAAATGCTGCCAAATTTTCACCTCCAAATGAAACAGTTGAAATATCCGCGGCCATACACAACGATACCATACGTATTTCAGTCACCGACAATGGCCCCGGTATACCTGAAGAGTTTCAACCAAAGTTATTTGATAAATTTACCCAATCAGACAGCTCTGACAATCGAGCCAAAGAAGGAACTGGCCTGGGTCTTTCCATAACAAAAATGATCGTAGAAAAACATGGTGGCCGTATTGGCTTTATTTCCAAACAAGGTATTGGAACTACATTTT
>JAOUQA010000223.1 GCA_029879605.1 Gammaproteobacteria bacterium | reverse complement strand
CATAGATGTACCAGTGCAACTTTAGATGAATCAGTGACTTTACTAAACATAGACTCCCCAAAAAAAACTTTTCCAATGGCAATGCCATAGAGTCCGCCTGTCAGTTGGCCATCCTGCCAGCATTCAAAACTGTGAGCATAGCCCTGTTGATGTAACTTAAGGTAAGCATCAAACATAGCTTCTGTTATCCAGGTGCCAGGCTGATCCTTTCGAGGTGCTGAACAGGCTTGCATCACTTCTGAAAAAGCAGTATCCACTTTTACTGTAAACTTATTTTTTTTAAGTGTTTTATTCAGGCTATTTGAAATTTTTATTTTTTCAGGAAATAACACGCAGCGTGGATCGGGAGACCACCAGAGAATAGGTTCACCTTCGTTATACCATGGAAAAATGCCCTGGCGATATGCGTTGAGCAAACGCGTCGTAGACAGGTCACCACCGGCAGCCAGTAAGCCATCAGGATACATAAGTGCATTTTCCAGTTGTGGAAAAGGGGAGTCGGGATCTTTATCAAGCCATGGTAACTGAATCATTAGCGAAGTCTTTTTTTACTGCTAAACTTATCAACACATATGATTATAGATTGATTTGTTCTATGACTCCAAAATCCCTTGCCGAATTATATGTTTTACTGGTTGAGCCATCGCAACCACAGGCTAAATATATCCTTAAACAGTTAATTGCAGCAGGTGTTGCTAATTATGAAGTCGCCAAAGATGGACAGTCAGCACTTGCAGCCATGCATATGTATCGCCCTAACCTGGTTATTAGCTCGATGTATTTACCGGATATGACTGGATCTGACCTGGTGTATGCCATGCGTAATGATGAAGATTTGCGTGATATATTTTTTATGCTGATATCCAGTGAAACTGGTTTTGAGATGATTGATCCAGTTCGTCAGGCAGGAGTCACTGCAATTTTACCCAAGCCTTTTGAATCAGACCAGTTAAAACGTGCCCTGTTTAATACGCTGGATATGTTTAATCCAAAAAGTCTTGAACTGGAAAAGCTGAATGCAGAAGATTTAAAAGTATTACTGGTTGATGACAGTTTAACTGCGCGTAATCATATAAAGCGTGTACTTGCCAGCCTGGGCATAGATAATGTTATTGAAGCAGATGATGGTGCCAGTGCAGTGCCATTACTGGAAGAACAGTTTTTTGATTTTGTGGTGACTGATTACAACATGCCGAAGATGGATGGTAAGGCTTTGATTGAACATATTCGTAATAGCAGTAGCCAGGGTTCTATACCTATTTTAATGGTCACCTCTGAAGGTAATCTGAATAACCTGGCAGCCGTGGAGCAGGCAGGTGTATCGGGTATTTGTGACAAGCCCTTCGAGACCGATACCGTGCGTGCCATGATACAGAATATGTTAAGTGATATTTGATGGTCGAACTTCCTGTCACTGATATATTTAGAGACGTAGAATAAATTTAATGATTGCAGACAAATTCCAGTTATCTACATAAATTCAGTTATTCAGAATAAACCTTGTCATCCTGAGCGAAGTCGAAGGATCTTACTGTCAGACTCGCTCTTATCTCTCTATAACTCAGTTGTACTCAATTTATTTTATGCCAGTAATTCAGCCGCCCGTCTATAACCGACTGGGTATTTGCTTTATTCTGTTAACTAATTATTATGATGCTCTTATTTATTGCTACGAAATTTTATGATTAAACATCTTAAGCACTCAGGAAAATGGCTGATATCCCATAAAGACTGGACTGCACATTTAACCTTTGCTATTGGCGGTATTGTGGTTGGCCTGGTGGCGACCATCATGGCGATAAGTAGTGAATGGGCCAATCATGTGTTTCATTCATCAATCGCTATTTCACCTTATTTACCCTTTATTATTTCTCCGTTAGGGCTGGTGCTGGTGGTCTGGCTGACACGTAAATATTTTCCCGGTTCAGAAGGTAGTGGAATTCCCCAGGTGATGGCGGCCCTTGAAATGGGGCATGAAAAGGAACGTAGCCTGTTGCTTACCATGAGAATTGCAATTGGGAAAGTTCTGTTGTGTACTATTGGCTTACTAAGTGGCGCGTCAATTGGTCGTGAAGGACCCACGGTGCATATTGGGGCGGCCATTATGTTTTCCCTGCGCCGCTTTGTGCGTTTTCGTTTGTATGATATGGAACGGGTGCTGATCCTGGCCGGGGGTTCGGCTGGTGTGGCTGCGGCATTTAATACACCCCTGGCGGGTATTGTGTTTGGTATCGAAGAACTGAGCCGTTCATTTGAAGTGCGTACCCGCGGCCTGCTTTTGACAGGTGTTATGGTTGCGGCCATAACAGCTATTGCCATACAGGGTAATTATACCTACTTTGGTTCTACTTCTGCGGTGATTGATATCTATGATTCCATTGTGCCAGTCGTCGTCTGTGGTGTTCTCGGAGGGTTACTGGGCGGCCTGTTCAGCCTGGTACTGATTCGAGGCAGTCAGTGGATCGCGCCGTTCAGGAATAACAAACCATTCGTTATCGCTGTATTGTGTGGCTTAAGCATTGCCATTATTGGTTATTACTCCGGTCATGTTACCTATGGTACGGGTTATGGAGAAGCGAAATTACTGGTAACGGGTTCCGGTGAGCTGGATTCGGATTACGCTTATTTAAAATTACTGGCTACCGTTGTATCGTATCTCAGTGGTATACCCGGTGGGATTTTTGCGCCATCTCTGGCAACAGGTGCCGGGCTGGGAGCGCACATAGCAGAATGGCTGACAGCCTATCCCCATGGCGCGCTGATTTTATTCGGTATGGTGGGTTACTTTGCCGGGGTGGTACAGGCACCGATTACTGCCTTTGTTATCGTACTGGAAATGACCGATCAACATGAGTTAATTGTTCCACTGATGGTAACCGCTTTTATTAGTACCGCGGTTTCAAAATCCATCTGTAAAACCCCGATCTATTGCACGCTGGCTGATAGCTTTCGGCCGGAAGATAAAAAATTGCATACTAAATAAAAGCATTTATCATAGAAGTCACGGAGAAAACAAAAACATGGGTTAGCAAATAAAAGCTTCTGTTTCTCGGCAACTATTATCCGTTCCAGTTAGCTGAATTTCTGTATGTAAGCTCATTTTTCGGTTATTGCTTAAATACAATAGCCCGTTTAGAAATTCATTCTGGATGATTTAAAAGAAATCTTATAGTGATTAGTTTTTATTGATAAAATTAATACTTGACTTCATTAGGTAATTTGGCAAATTGAAAGGTTTTTTACAACCCGTTAGCAAATTTTATTACCCATGAAGATTGCGCAATACTAAATGCATGTTATGGAAAAGATGCTAGTGATAATATTTTAATGGCACATATCAATATACGATTAACAAG
Source organism: Gammaproteobacteria bacterium (assembly GCA_029879605.1). GTDB lineage: Bacteria > Pseudomonadota > Gammaproteobacteria > SZUA-229 > SZUA-229 > JAPHQX01. Next base: position 983 of record JAOUQA010000223.1, on the reverse strand, counting down.
TAAAAAACCACGTCTTAAGAAGGTGGTTTTTTAGTTAATTATGATTTTTTTATATTAGATGCGCCAAATAAAGCTAATATCCCACTTAATAGTAACCATGCAGATGCTGGTAATGGGACAGCTGTAATATCTCCTGTTTGTACTGCCCAGGAATATAAATTTAAATTATTTGTTTTAAGTGCGCTGACCTGATAACCCGTAAGCATATTAAAACCCCATGCATTTTCTGTATACGGTGCGTACTCTGTGGAAGACCAGTAACGTGACTGGACATTTTGAAAAGGCCCAGTGTTATTTAGTCCCCAATTTTCTTGATAATTCATATCAGAATCGTAGTATGAGAAGTTATCAAGAATGTTGTGGAATAGGTTGCCTAATTCGCTTCCATTGCAACTATAACCGTATGAAGCACTTGCTGTTTGCCAGCTGCAACTGTCGTCAGGTTGAAGTGTATCTGGTAAGCGCCAGCCGCTAATTTCATTTATAACAAGATTGGTTGCCCAGTTGTTGGCCTGTTCCCAATCCATTAATCCATCATCATCATAGCCAGATGTATAAGCAAAGTTTGCATCTGTTAACCACGTTAAATTGGTCTCAGTGTCATAAAAAGCAAGTCCGCCTATGCGCTCAACTAAAGCTGCTTGAGTGTTAGCAGAAAAGACCAGAAGAATTATTAGAGCACTTTTATGATACTTGATCATTTGCTAGATTCCTTTGCAGAGTTAATCATTTATATATTTTCAGTCATTTTTGGTTAATATTTTTTATATATTGGCTGTTTCTATACATAAGCCGATATATATCATTATTTTAAGTATATTCAATTATTTACATGTAATAAATAATCAATTTATTAGTGCTATGTGGTCGTTTGAAAGCAAATGAAGCTGAGAATGATAATTGTTCATTTTGTTTTCTTATTCAATCTATTTCTATGAAATAAAAAGATATTTGACATGTTATATCATTATTAGTTTATGGCA
>JAOUQA010000222.1 GCA_029879605.1 Gammaproteobacteria bacterium | reverse complement strand
GGAAGTATGAGAAGTTCAATACCTTGATTGGACCAGAAAGAGCTACTTTGCCCTGAGACATGAAAGCATCAACACCTGGGTGAGCTTCTTCATCACTTGCGCGGTAAACATTTTTGGCAATGTCATCCATTTCAGCATCAGTGAATTCTTCAATAGCTTCAACATTCATAACTGCCAGTACAGGATTGCCTTCAACATTTGGATCTTTCAGCGCAATACGGTCACCAACTTTGATGTCACCTGCATTTTCAACCAGGTTTAACACTGGAGTGGGCCAGAATAAACCTGAAGTGGTTTTCATGTCTTTTGCAACAGATAAAGCGTCAGCTTTATTCATGTAGCCAGTTAGAGGGTTGAAGTAACCGGCGCCCATCATGACTGCATTTGCAGCAGATGCAGAGCTAACCAGAATTGATTTCAGGCTTTCGGCTTCTTTCTGTAATGCTTCGTTTTCAGCTGAATCATATACAAACAATGGATTCAGTTCGTCAGAACCATGAGGTTTAATCATGTAGTGTCTCCTAGTAATATCCTCAACGTTGGCAATGCCAACCAATTTAAAAATCTGAAATCGCCGTAGACTAGCGGTATTTTGTTGTTAATGACTTGATTTCAATCATATCTACACGCCAATTTATTGCTGGCGGGAGCAGCAGTCTACAGTAAAAACGCTGGTGCTAAAACGGCTTAAGCCGATTTTCAGTAAGGCCATAATAAGGATGAATGGAGGATAAGCTAATTCATATCCTTAAGGCAGGGATGAAATTTTCTTATTAGTCATTAATTTAGCAGGGTAATTAATTACTTATTTAACTTAAGTTATTGAAATAATTGATATTAACAGGGAGGTAAGGGGTATATCCTGTGATACTCTATATATGTGTGATTTGTAGCTTTAGATTGAACAAATAATACATCTTCAGGCTATTCAGCAATAATGCTCGGTAAGACCTGGAAATTTAAAGTTTGTTAACAGGATACAGGCGCATTTTAAGCCTGGCTATTGACGCTTAGAAAGCACTGAGATAGGCTTCATGCCCGCTGCGTCAGGAACTTGTGTATCAGAATACAGCGATACAATTTGATTTTTAGAGAGTGTTCGTATGGTTGATCAGAATTGCCGGGAGCAATTCTAAACATGATCGAGGTTTTTATCGATCATGGCCCCACAGGGGTGAAGCACAGGAAGTGCTGAATAAGGAGCATGCTACGTGCTCCGCTGTAACAGGCGTTAAAGTACTGGAATACAGCGATACAATTTGATTTTTAGAGAGGTGTCCGAGTGGTTGAAGGAGCACGCCTGGAAAGTGTGTATACCGAAAGGTATCGAGGGTTCGAATCCCTTCCTCTCTGCCATAACGTTAAGCCATCCGCAAGGATGGCTTTTTTTATGCCCGTGAGATAGATAAGAACTGTAGCAATATTAAAATAACAACCCATCCTGAACATGCATCTGTATATGGGTCTGGTTGTATTAACCATGTTAAATGTGATTAATGGTTATTTTGTGAACGTAAAATGAATATGAATTGCAGATGCCATTTCCCCTGTTATTTTAATCGTTAAAAAATAACCAGAATTTATTAGTCGAAAAAAATGATGTCTGGTAATTAGTTTCGGGTAAAAATAATTTCCCATATAGTCTATGTTGTTTGGATCCATTATTAATTCAGGGTGATTTATGAGTATGTTGCATAGAGTATGAAAACTATAGATTTGTTTGAATCTGCCGATAAATAATTAGCATCAAAAATAAATTACCATTTTTAAAATAACGGAATTATTTTTAATAGTTTAAAAACTTTTTCGAAAGAAAAATAATTATTTCTAATCTATGATTAATTATCAGATTTCAAATGATTGAGGGATGCAACAATTAGCGAGCAGACAGTAGAAACTGATTCATCAGTGGACTTTGAAATATTAAAAAATATGCGTAAAGCAATGGGGGTATTGTTTGTTGACATAGTCGACGCATTTTTTGAGCAGTCTGCAAGTTACCTGGTTGAATTAGAAGAGGCGTTTTCCAGTTCTGAGATTCAAGTGATGGAACGTATATTCCATAGCCTTGCATCGAGTAGTGCGAGTTTTGGTGCGAATAAACTATCAACAATGGCAAGAGATCTTGAATATCGCATTAGAGATTCGGGGTCTAGTGTGGCGAGCGAAGAGATATGTTCCCTGCAGAAAGAATACCTGGTTGTTGAAAAAATCCTGAAAACTTTTCTGGTTGAAAATATACAGTGAAAATACTTCTGGTCGATGATACTAAAACAGATCGTTTAATTATGAGCACTTATTTGTCGAAAATGGGGCATGATGTTGTGCTTGCGGAAAATGGTGTCCAGGCGGTATCAACGTATAAAGAGGTTATGCCTGATCTTCTGGTAATGGATGTGATTATGCCGGAGATGGATGGTTATGAGGCAGCACAAAATATTCGTAAAATGAGTGATGAATGGATTCCTATTATATTCCTAAGCGCACGTATAAAGTCTGAGGATATCATTAAAGGTATAGAAGCTGGTGGGGATGATTATTTAACCAAGCCTATAGATCATAGGGTTCTTGCTGCAAAAATGAAGGCGATGCAGCGCATTGCTGAAATGAGACATAAGTTAATAGATGCAACTTCTGAGCTTCAATCTGTAAATAAAGAGTTAAAAGAACTGGTTAATCTTGATGGCCTGACTCGACTGGCTAACAGGCGATATCTGGATGAGTTTCTAAAAAAAGAGATATCACGTGCGATACGACATAAGCTACCAATAACAGTGATTCTTGCCGATGTTGATCACTTTAAGACGTATAACGATAATTATGGGCACCTGGCAGGTGATGATTGTTTGAAGGCAATTGCACATGCCCTGAAACAGGTATGCAGGCGACCTACTGACCTGGTTGCAAGATATGGCGGTGAAGAGTTCGCAATTATTTTGCCAGATACCCAGGTCGAAAATTCAATGTTCATGGCTGAGAAATTACGTTCAGTAATAGAAGCTCTGGGCGTTACTCATGATTATTCAACAACATCTAATGTCGTAACTATGAGCCTTGGAGTGTGCTCGCTGGTTCCAGAAATAAACTCAAGTACTGAGGAGTTGCTAAAGAAGGCGGATGATGCTTTATACAGCGCGAAGAAAGCAGGGCGTAACCAGGCAAAATCAGCAAGCTGATAATCGTTTGCATCTGTAATTTAAGTTGATTCAAATTGAGGCTAAAGTAACTGCGAATTTACGTTCATCATTGTGTGGTTTATATGTTTTATCTCTTGGGTATACTTCTTTTTGATCAGTTAGTGCCGTTATAGTCAAAGTGAATAGTTTATTTAGAGTGGATTAAAGTGATTAAAAGCATGAAAACTGTGGTTAAAGCATATAGTGATATTGTAAGTCACGAATAGAGGTTAATTACGTGGTACAGGAAGAGCATGAAATTGACAGGTATACAATTGCAATCGCTGATGATGATGAATTATGCCTGGTGTTCCTGCGCAAGATGTTAGAGGAATATGGATATAATGTGGTCACGGCTGAAAATGGAAAAGAAATAATTGAAAAAGCCATAAAAATACCACCAGATCTATTTTTACTTGATATTACTATGTCAGACATGGATGGTTTTGAGACTTGTAAAGTTTTGAAGTCGATTGAGGATCTGGAGGCTATTCCTGTTATTTTTGTTAGCAGTTTATCTGAACCGTTTAGTAAGTTAAAAGGTTTCGAGCTAGGGGCAGTGGATTATATAGATAAGCCATTTACGATTGAAGAGGCGGTTAGTCGTGTAAGAACCCACCTGAGCCTGAGTTCAAAAATTAAGGAACTTGAAAAAATGAATGCCGCAATGATCAATCGAGAAATGCGCGTAATAGAACTTAAAAAGGAAGTTAATTCACTGTCAGAAAAGCTCAATACCAATCCACCTTATGATGTTGTCTGGAGTGATGATACGACGCTGGATAATGGTTGATCTGATTTGCAATATGGATATGTATAAAGAAATAAATCCTGAACGAGATTCGTTGATAGATTATGTTGTAAGACATGATAAATTATTAATGTATATCCTGGTGGTAATTTTTTTTGTTGTTACTTCAGGGTTAAACTGGTATGTAAGTCGGCAGGCAGAAAATACTGTCAGAGACCAGAAAATACAGGATTTAAACAGCATAGCAAGTACCACTCGAAAATCAATACATGAATTCTGGCTGGCGGATCACTTGCCTGAATTAGAAAGATGGGCATTAGATAGTACAGTGATTGATGCTGTACAGAGTTTAGTCGCTATTTCCCTGGTCGATGGATCATTGGCTAATAGTAAGCCGCAAAAAATACTGCGCGAATATTTTGTGAACA